>CAYMLF010000088.1:0-8520 GCA_964391275.1 uncultured Candidatus Bathyarchaeia archaeon | reverse complement strand
GCTGTTGCTCTCGCAGTAGACCCTATCCCCTATATAAGGCAGTGAACCATGCAATTTGGAGCTAACGGTTTTACAGAGAAGCTTCAAATAACTTTTCTATCAATATTCTCTTGGTTGCTTGTTTCGGAGGCGAACTATTTTTCCTTTTGACGCTGTTTACTCACTTATATCCGCCTTAGTTTTCGCATTAATCATTATATTTGCCGACAAACTTGAACGCTTAGCTGAAGCACACAAACGCTACACCCTGAGTTTCTTTGGCGGAGTAGCCGCAGCATATGTTTTTCTGGATTTGCTTCCCAGTCTACGGCAGGCAGGCGAATACCTTAAGGAGGTAACAGGCGGAAGCCAGCTTGTAGGCTTCTATGAAGATGCGATATTTCTAATTGTTTTTTTTGGGCTTCTTGATTTTCTTTATCCTTGAACATTTGGCGCAGCGTTCACGTATAAAGAGTCAAGCTAAAACTAAGAAACACTACAGCCAAATCTCAGCCGCCAAACGCCTGTTCATTGTACACTTCGTCAGCTACGCTTTTATCACTTCAGTGTTGAGTTACTTGCTGATTTTCGAGTACCAGTCAGCCCCTATAAGGGGTTTACTGTTCACGTTTGCGGTTGCATTACATATTGCTATATCCAGCGATTCCATGATTGAACATTATCGGCGTCAACAACTTAGGTTTGGACGGTTTGTTGGGGCGGCTATGCCAATGATTGGTTGGGCAGCTTCAATGCTGTTTCCTGAACAGCTAGCAGAAGCTTATGTGTTGTTGGCTTTGATTTCAGGGGCTATACTGTATAATTCTATTAAAAATGAGATACCAATTGCTGAAAGAAAACAAAGCTTAGCAACTTTTTTGGTAGGCTCCATATTTTACGCATTGCTCTTGTTCATCCATGCAATTACGGCAGGCTAAATGTGAACTTGGTTTCGACAAGTATAAAAACCAGCAAAGAAAGCCTTAAGAGGATTATTCATGCAAGAAGTTGACAACAAAATCGATTTAACTAAACATCTTTCTCAGAACAAACGGGTCCTTGCCCTGTTTTCTTCGTCTTGGTGTCCCTTCTGCCAAGGCTTCACTAGCGCTTTCAATAAGAACATCGCCAACTACCAATTTGACTTGATTTTATGCGTTAGTTTAGATGATTCCAACAGCCCCCTTTGGGAGGAATATTCAGTTAAAGCAGTGCCAACCCTTATACTGTTTGAGAACGGTGAAATTGTGAGTCGTCTTGATGCGGGCTTGGGCGTGGGCTTAAATGAAAGGCAACTAGTGGACTGGCTAAATAACATAGGGAAAACCTAAATCTTCAAGATCAATGGATTCAAATACAATCAGCCTTTAGGCTTCTTTATAGCATGCTTGCAACGTCCAAGACTGTGTGAAATAGACTTCCGCCAACAATGTTTTGTGTACTAAGAAACATTGCACCGAAAAGCAATGAAAGGGGAAACACTTGCCAGCGCCAAAGCGGGATCAAAACCCATCACAAACATGCGTTGAGGCAAATGAGCAAAAGCCATAATTACGCTCGCTAAAATCAGCCCTTTAACCTTACCAAACCATTTGCAGCATCGCGTTTGAAGAAATCTCTAAACAGCAATTCTTCACCAAAACCAACCGCTACAAAAGATAAAAATGCTAAGAAAGTGTTTAGCGTTAAAAAGTTGCCTTTTGGGCTTATAGCGTTTAGCCCACGTTATTAATATTAAAACAAGAATAAGCACTAATGGCGAAAGCCCGTCACTAAACATACTGTTAAGTATACAAGTTTTACAATGAAAGCACTTTTATATCAAAACTCGCATCATCTACTAGTAGACGCTTATTCTTTCGCACAATTGCTATAGGGAAAACTTTTGGCTTGAGCTTTAGGTCACTAGTAGAACTGCTTCTGAAACAAAGATGCAGGCATTAAAATAATGTGTGATTTTAATGGTTAAAAAATGCTCAATTAATAAAAAGTCAGCCAGCTCGTCACTGCCTCAATTAATCCTGAAAAATTATCCTTTCGTTATGCTTTTAACTTTTTCACTTTTTGCTTACACATCCATTGCCTCTGCCGAGATTCAAATCAGCAATTTAGACCCAGTGAGTTTCGCAGGCAACGACGTGGACTCTAAAGGAACACTGTGGGTCGGTGATAAAGATTTTAATTTATACAAAAGCGTTGACAATGGCGCAACCTTTCAGAAGATTTACCGCTTACCCGGCACATACGAGCCGTATAATTATTATTCGGGAGTTGTCTGGAACGTTTTTGTTGATTCAAGAGACTACATTTTTGCGAGCGCGGGCGGCACGGGTGCACTTTTCCGTTCAACGGATGGTGGAGCCAGTTTTACGCAGGTGCTAAAAACCAACGGCACAACTAATGAGTCCTTTTACATATCAATGACTCAGGATGAAGCAGGCAGCCTTTACGTGGTAACTTATACTAACGGTAGAGCCATACCCTACTTGCTTAAGAGCGTTGATGGCGGCTCAAACTGGGTCAGGGTCGGCAATTTCAGCGTTGTTCATTTTCACGCCATCAAGTTTAACCCATACAATCGGTACCTCTACGTCATTATGGGAGAGGGTAATATGCCAGAGGCGGCAAGGATTCTGCGTAGCAAAGACGGCGGCGCCAGCTGGTCCCTTGTTGTAAAAAGAAACGATGCAATTGGCACTGTTTACTTGGCAATAGCGTTTAAAGAGAACGCAGTTTATGTTGGGCAAGATTACCCAAACCGTTTTTGCCAGATTCACAAGTTCATCGATAATGGGTCAGACATTCAATTTGAGCCGCAAGTGGTTTATTCTCCCCCAAATGATGGTTGCATGCCTTTTATGTCGGCTGTTACGCTTGGAGAAACATTGATTTTTGCTAATAGCGCTGAAGTGTTTAATGGAGTATCTCGTGTAGTTGCAAGCGTTGACGGTTCAAACTGGACTGTGATTAAGAATCAAACGTTGACTTGTAATCCTGATAACCGTTGGAACTTTTTAACGACTCATCCTCGAAATGGAATAGTGTATGGCACAATTAAAACTGGCGAGTCTTACAAGATAATTGATGTTCCACCGCCGCCTCCCCCAACGCCCGAACCAACATCTTACGTTCATACGTCAATGTCATCAAATGTGGTTTCAAAAACGACGCCGCGCCCTTCAAAAACGCCCACTCCAACTCGCACCCCAACCCCAACACCAACAGTAACGCCGATGCCAACGACTACAGCACAACCAACAAATTTGCCCTCACCAACTACGTCTCAAGCCGTCATCGGAGCCTTCAAAATAGACCAGTATGTGTTAAACGCGTTAATTGCCGTGGCAATCACATGCAGTGTGGCGGTAATAACGGTCTTGTTTAAGAAAAGAAAAAACAGCAATCACAAGTAAAAATATAGCTTCGCCTATTAAACGAACAAAAGAACAGCGCTTTTTGTGCAGGTTAGCTTGGCGGAGGAGGAGGTGGCGGCGACGATGAAGGTGGTGGAGGAGAAAACGATGAGAAAGCTTGTCTTGCTGAAACTACAGTTGTCCCTGCAAGGCGGTCAGTGTATTTTTGGTGCCTGTCAACTCCAGGTGCCACTACGCCGATTAACCAGTCAAGTATTAAGAGTGGCCATAGGATTTTGCTTATGTTACGGATGAATGCTTTGTCCATCGGCACTCTGCCGCTGTTAGTCAGTTGCACTTGGAGACCGATAAGGCGTTTACCTATTGAGGCACCCCAATACACTTCTAAAATCGCGAAATAAACAACTTGAATTATCCCCCAAACGAAACTAAAGCCGAGCCAGCCCCAAAGGAAAAAGTCAAAAGCGCCAGATAGCACTGCAAAAACTGTTATTATCCACCAAATTATCCCTGCGACAACGCCAAGTATTATACCGTCAATTATGTAGGCAACTAACCGTAGAAGCCAATGACTAAAATCAAACTGCCCACTAGAAGATGTCATACTTCAAAAAACCTCTAAATAAACCGTATAGACACGGCTTATTATCATTTTCTGCTAGCAATAAGGCTCTAAGAATGCCAAGCGCTTCACGGTTTAAAACCTACAAGCAAAGCAACTTCCAGCCACTTCCACAAGCAATCAACATCAACAAACCCTATTTCCCTAAGCCACACCAGTTGCGTTTCAACATCAAGAAGCTTGTTTGAAGGGTCTTCTGTTTGCAGGGTTAATCCTGTTTGAGCAAGAAACTTTAGATGCAAATTTTGGGTTGCAGAGGAAACATGCTCAAAATTGCAGAAAACACCGCCTGGATTTAGGATGTTGAAGATTTCTGTGTACAACTGTTTCTTTCGTGCATGCGTTAAGTGGTGAATTGCGAGGCTGGAAACGACGGCGTCAAAAGTTCCAAGTTCCGTGGCTGGCAAGGGGTAGCTGAAGTCGTGTTTCACAACTTTAACATGGGAATCTTTCTCGAATCGTTTTCTTGCTTGAGCCAGCATAGGGTCAGAAAAATCCAATGCAACACCTTCAACATCTGGTTTATCTAACCGTATTAATTCCATTATTCTTCCGTTGCCAGTGCCCAAATCCAACACGCGTTTAGCGTTAGCGGGAATCTGCTCCAAAAGGACTTTTTCGCCTTCTACTCGGTGTGGAAGCTTGTCAGCTCTTGCTAAATACGCAAACGCATGTTCAGTGGATTGCCACTCACTAGTCCAGACGCCTTCATTTCCCATCAATTTAACCTTCTCTGATGCTTGTTAACGCTAGCCAGTGTGTCTTGCTAATTTGTTTTTCTAGCCAGATTTTGTGTTTTAGAAATTAACAAGACTTATATCTTATCTTTGAGAGTAATTGAGGTTAATTGATAGAGAGGGATTTTCACTTTATGGAATTTTGTCCAGATTGTGGTTGTCGCCTTGAACCCCGAAAAGGCGAGGGCGATTCAGTAGTTCTTGCATGCTCCAAATGCAACTATACAAAGCAAGCTTCAGGCAGCAGATCACAAGCAAAAGTAGTTAAAGTCATTCAGCAAACAACTCAGCCGTTTATGACTGTCGTTTCTGAGGAAGAATCAAAAATCAGCACTATGTCAACCATAAAAATGAAGTGTGAAAAATGCGGCAACACTGAAGTCTACGTTTGGCAAGTACAGACACGCGGCGGAGATGAAGCGTCAACACAATTCATGCGTTGCACAAAATGCGGACACACGTTTAGAGAATATACCTAAACACTACGCATACTCATATTTTCGAAAGCGTTAAATCCAGATGCCCTCATAGAATCTCTTACGGGAAAACAATGCCAAAAAAAGATAAGCCTTTAACAAAGAAAGAACGCAACGAAAAAAGAAAAGCAAAAAAATCAAAGAAGAGCAAAACTCAAACAAGCTAATTCTAATCTGCAATCCACGAACCTTTTGCTCTTTAAGACTTTTTCCACTGATATTATGCATTTGTAGTTTGCATTACACAACCACACAAGTTTAAAAATTAACATTCTTTTAAAAAACCAGTCTTTGCTTAACTTTCAAGTATTAATTGGAGGTGAATTGTTTTGGTTAAAATTAACCCTGGCTCAAACATCCATGGAGACAATGAAACGCGAAGAGCAAGCGCTGGTTCAGAAAAATTAGATATTCCTGAACCAAGAATGGTTGAGCATGGAAGGTTTGAATGCCCAGTTTGCGGGAAAATCTACAAGTCCAGAGAAGACTATGACAGCCACGCTTTAAGCCAGCATTCAACTGAAGTAACAGTTGAGCCTCCATGACGCGTTTGCGAAATTTGCTTTAGCCCATTTTTTGCAATGCCATGTTTAATTGGCATTAACTTAATTTTAAGCATAGATTCGTAAAGTAAAAATATCCAATCGCCTACTTGCAAGCTTGGAAGTTTGAGGCGAAAAAGCGTTTGAGAACTAAATTCGTGACCATAGCTGCACTTATTTTGCTGTTAATAATTTGCCTGTCAGCATTATACGTTTTCACTAAGTATCAAGCTACAGGCATAGTCGCTGAAAGCCGGGATATCCTGTTTCAGGCGTCATCTTTTCAAAGCTTTGCCTCGGGGGAATACGCTGGATACTTGACTTTTAGCGAGTTAGCAAAACATGGCGATTTCGGCATAGGAACCGTTAATGGATTAGACGGGGAAATGATTGCATTAAACGGCAAGTTCTACCAAATCCCCTTCGACGGAAACCCAAAACAGATAAGCCCCTCTACGCTGACGCCTTATGCAACAGTGACGTTTTTTGATGTAGACCAAACCTTCCACGTGAACGAGGTCACATACACTCAACTTGCGGAGTACATCAACCAGTCTTTGCCTTCAACTGACGCAATTTACGCCATAAAAGTAACTGGTAATTTTGACTACGCCAAAACCCGAAGCGTACCCAACCAAACCCAACCGTACCCAGAACTCACAGAAGTCATAGCGCATCAATCAATCTTTAATTTAACCGATGTTTCAGCCACTGCAGCAGGATTCTATTTCCCAGACAGCATGAACGGCGTTGACGCTGTAGGTTACCATCTGCATTTGTTAACGTTTGACCTGCTTGCGGGTGGACATTTGCTTGATTGCACAATAAAAGACGCCACAGTTGAAATCGACTACATCCACAAATTTACGCTGATTTTGCCTTAATTGGCAGTAAGGCATCAACCCTTCTGCAAATTTGAAATACCCGATTCCAATTAGCTCTCCTTGCGCCAGTGATGACAATTGCACGTATGTACAAGCAGGTAAGTAATCTTCCTGTAAATATGGCATAGAGCAAAATTTGGTTCTGAGGCGCACCAATGGCTTTTACGACTCGGCATCTAACCAAAGCACACGCAGTTGCGGTACAATGTAATTGGTGCTTTCCACTTTGTCTAGTAAAGTGTAGATTAAGCCTGACTTGTCAACCTTTATCTCTACAAACGCCAAATGAAACAAGTCATGACTAAAAAAGAAGACCGGTCATTTTGTATGTCGCAGTTGCTTATTTCGTATAGTAAATAGTCACCTAACAGTAGGATTTCAATTTTCAAAGAAGGGATCCTTAACGGTTAACTCTAAAACCCTTGTTTTTGCATTCTTCTTTCCCAGAAGGCTGCCTTTGGGCTGTTTTTTCTTTTTAAAGTGTCGGCAGAAAGACTCTGTGGTGAAGTGGAGGGGGACAGTATAAGTGAAAAGTAGCGTTGCGGCATGCTACATATCAAATGCATATTAAGTCAACAATAAGTCGACAATAAAAACTAAAGGTATATAAGGGATATCAATGCAGTAATGCTGGGTTTGCCGGCCAGAGGGCACGGGTTCCACCTGATCCCATTCCGAACTCAGAAGTTAAACCGTGTTCCGTTCCCAACTGTAGTGTGGTCTTAGGCCACGTGAACTTGGGAAAGCTGGCAGCCTACTTATTAGGGTAATTCTTAGGTAAAGTTAGCATAGCTTTATAACTGAGCGGTAATAGTTTTTTTGAGAAGTGGTGTAAAAGTGAGTTTGATTCCTACAAGTGTAATATCGCAGTTATCCCCTTTGGTGAAATACGTGCCAGTACATTCAAGCCAATTCTTTGGCGGAGGGGGAAACGAGTGGACAACCTATCTTGGTTTGCTTACCTACGTGTTCTTCATAGTCCTAATCTTTTATGGGCAAAGAATCCAGATGTACGTGATGATACGTGAGGTAGAGAACTCTCTTCATAAACTCAAATTTATTAAGGAAGAGGGAAGAAAAACAGCCATTGAAGCTATCAAAGAAATCGGCAAACCAACAAACGACATAACACCACGTGTTGACAGATACTTGGAGTACTTTACTATTAGTCCACAAAGCATGGATCCAGCAGGCATAGTTAACAAGCTAGATCACATTTTAGACGTGAGGGATGAACGGTTAAAAGATGAAGTTAAACTTATGGCGCCACAAAGCGATGAAACCCAAATCAACAACCTTGAAAACACGCTTGAAGCTGCTATGGCTCTTAACTTCATCTACAAGGTTGTTCGGCACTACTATATCCAAGGCAAAAAAACCCTTAGCCTCTACATTATCATGCAGTTGCAAATGATTCTGCCCCTTGTAATGAAAGAGGCGGAAGCTTACGCAAGCGCGCTTAAAGCATTTGCTTATGGTCAACCCATCGGAGACGGTGTTGGGCCATTAGTGGCGGGGAAACTGATGTTTGGTTACCCAATACGTAAAGTGCCCAAAGACTGCGTTGTAGCCGAAGTACCCATTGAGGGACGAACAGCTTTAATTTTGAAGGCTGAAGGTCCAGGCGGAAACGTTGGTAAGCCAGGAGATGCTGTGGAAACCGTTATAGAAGAGAATCAGGGCAAAATCAACATGGTTATCATGATTGATGCAGGCTTGAAACTTGAGGGTGAAGCGGTTGGTGAAGTTGCAGAAGGCATCGGTGCAGCAATCGGTGGACCTGGAGTTGACCAGTTCAAGATTGAAGAGAAACTTACTAAATACAATATTCCAATCAACGCTGTCATTGTTAAGGAAGACATTGGTGATGCTGTTTCTCCGATGCGTAAGGAAATAAACGATGCAG
>CAYMLF010000087.1:0-8544 GCA_964391275.1 uncultured Candidatus Bathyarchaeia archaeon | reverse complement strand
TTAACATGGCAACGGCGAGGTCTCTCACAGCAGACCCCCCTCCCTTATATAAAGCGATGTTGAAAAGGACAGATGCCCTCTGACACTCTCTGTCAGCGACTCCTATTACTAATCCATGCTTCAAGTTATGAAAAAAGTGATGATTCATTTTTTTGTTTCGCCCTTTTCACGCCGAGTCTTGTTTACCGTTGCGGCAGCTATACGTTTAGCATCTTCTTCGGATGCGCCGCGTTCAAGCTCAGACTCCTTAATGTGCTCGTACTGGCGTTTCCTTTTGGGCTTTTCTACTCCTCTGGGAGGCAAACCATCACCATCCAAAATTAGATTAAAAAATGGAGCGATAAAATACGTGGGAAAAGAGATAGGGGTTATTTCATTGAAGCCATTTTGTTCTCTTCATACAGCCGCCCAATTTCACGTTCATCCTCATGCGATAGCACTTTCTTTGCTTTTTTGAAAAGTTCATCTTCCTCTTCTTTAACGTGCATATCGATAGTTTCACTTAAAACCTTAACCTTTGCTAGCATGCGGTCATCTTCAGACTTGTTTGACATGTCAATATCATTCATTATTTGCTTACCCACATCATGCTCTTCGTAGGCTTCAAGAGTGATGTTGCGTGTTTCTTCTTCGTTTTCAAGCCTTGGATAAAGCAGTTTTTCTTCACCAGCCATGTGAACCTGCAACGCCTTTTTAATCTGCATGTAAACGGTATCATCATACCTTTCAGAATCGACAATTTGCTTGAAAAGCTTCTTAACGTCTTTATGTTCTTTCTTTAGTAGATCGTAAATATTTGGGCCTTCCTTAGACTTTCTTCTTTCCTGTGTTTGTTCACTCAAAAAATCACCTCCATAAAATTAGAGAAAAGTTAGCGTAAAGGTTCATGTTATCTTGCCATTTCTCTACATGATTCAGCGCATCGCCGACAAACGCTGGCGCATTCTTTCATGAAATCATCTTCAAACCTGTCACAGGTGTCAGCGCATTCATCGCAAATGTCAGCGGTTAAACCGCAAGTCTGCGGATAATATGTAGAGTTTCTCAGCATGAAATCGGCGTTTGTGTTACAGATTCTAGCGCAGTCCATTATGAGGTTCAAGTGCTCGACTTCAGCGTGTCTTCCACCCATGCCTAAACAGCGAATTAAGGTTTGATTACACGTTCTAAAACAGTCAAGGCAGTCTTGGATGCATTCCCCAACTTCTTCGCTCATAATGAACTCTGACTCCTGAATCCTTTCCAGATCTTCCATTGTTCCAGTCATTCTTCCAGCAACCTGAGATTGGGTTTCACCATGCAACATTTCATCTTCTTCATCCTCATCTGCTACATCCTCGAAACGTGGCTCATCATGCTCTCTAATGTTTCCTGTTTCGAAACGGTTTTGGACTTCTAAATCTACGTCAGGATTACTGTAAGATTCCGGTAACTCGCTCACCTCCTTGCTTAAACACCTAATGACATATTGCTTCACCGATTAGGTAGAAAATCTAAGTAACACCAGTTTAACGCAAGCTTTCTCAGCAAAACCTTGAAGTGTCAATTACCTATTTGTTTCAGTTAGTTCATCGTTTTAGGTGTCTAATAGTTTCTAGATGGAGCGTGATTTAAGAATATGTGGTTGCTAATCTACGCCAACATGACTTTTAGAAAAACAAAACTAAGGCAAGAAACCTGTAGCTTGCCTTAGTGTTTAAAAGAAGATTTGGCTGTTATTTTCTCGGAAGTAACTCGTTTAGGTCACAGCTTGCTGCGCACAAAACGCTGTCGGCTCCACCATAATAGACAATCACTTGGTCGTCGAGCATGAGGTTTCCACAGCTGAATACTACGTTTGGCACTTGACCAACGCATTCATAGCCTTCGCATGGTGTCAAAATTGGTTTGTCGCTGCGGTAGAGCACTTTTTCTGGGTTGCTTTTATCCAGCAATGCTGCGCCAAGAGAGTAGTTTTTGGCATGGTCAACACCGTGATAGATAAACAACCAGCCTTCGTTTAGCTCGATAGGTGTTCCTGCTGCTCCAATTTTCATGCTGTCCCACATTTTGTCGCGGGGCTCCATTATTGACTTGAAACCATGCCACTGCTTTAGGTCTTCAGAGTAGGCTACGCATATGCTTGGTTCTATGCGGTGGTACATCACGTATTTGCCGTCTACTTTGCCTGGAAGAATAACGGCGTCTTTGTTGCGTACGCCTGGGAATGGCAGGATTCTGTCTTTCCAGTTCCATTGGCGATTCAGTAAATCATTTAAGCCAATCGAGGTCAATGAGATTTGAAAGATTATTGGGTAATCATGGTTTCTAAAGGCGGTGTAAGCCATTAGGCATTGGTCGCCTATGATTGTGAGCCGTGGGTCTTCGCATCCATCTCTTTCAGCGTGGTTTGCTGGTAAGAAAATTGGTTCGTCTAAGCGTTCGGTTATGGTGAAGCCATCGTTTGAGGTTGCATAGCCGAGTCTTGAGATGTTGTCGTCGCCCATTGCACGGTAGAGAATATGAACTTGACCGTTTCCGTAGATTGATGCTGCGTTGAAAACAGCTTGGGACTCCCAACTGTTTTTTAAGTTGGGTTTCAATATGGGATTGCCGTTAAAACGTTTCATTATCCCCTCTCCCTTCAGGAAAAACACTGCGTCGTGGCGGCATATAAACATCGTGTTTTGGTATGTCAAAAATGCATGTTGTGACTGGCTATGTACAATCACAGAGAGTTGTGACTGTCATTGTACTATCACATGTGCTTAAAGACAGCCGAATCTCCTTATATGACGTGATTTGTTGTTGGCAAAGTATATTCTAGGCACCCCCACATTAGCTAGCGTTAAAGAAGTTGCATATGTAAGCACTTACCCACCACGAAAGTGCGGCATTGCAACTTTTACAGCTGATTTGGTTAGGTCAATGAGTCAGCTAAATAAGCTAAAGGGGCAAACTGTGATTCCGATTGATGGGCGACGTTTTTTTAAATCTGTTTATGGACGTATTCAGCATCGGATTGGAAGGGATTTAATTGAGGATTACAGGTTTATGGCTGATGTGCTTAATGCTTCCAGTGTTGACGCTGTGAATATTCAGCATGAATTTGGTATTTTCGGCGGAGAACATGGGGAATATATTTGTTCTTTTTTAGAGAAACTGCAAAAGCCTGTTGCAACGACATTGCATACTGTTCTTCCCAGTTTTGATGATGCTAAGCAGCAAGTGTTTAATCAAATAATTAGAAGTAGCAACGCAATTGTTGTTCTTAACCAGACAACTCGGACCTTGCTCAAACAATATGGGGTGTCAAGTAAAAAGCTCAAGTTGATTCCTCACGGTTGCCCTGATGTGCCTTTGATTTCAAGCGAGAAGGTCAAGCCTGTTTTAGGTTTAAAAAACAGGTTGGTTTTGTCAACTTTTGGTCTTTTAAGCAAGGGTAAAGGAATCGAGTATGTTATAGATGCGTTGCCGAAGATTGTTAAAAAGCAGCCTAAAACAGTCTATTATGTTCTCGGTGTTACTCATCCGCAGGTGAAAAGCTCTGAGGGAGAGGTTTACCGAAACAAGCTTATCGGAAGGGCAAAAGACCTGGGTGTTAGTGAGCATGTAAAGTTTCTTAATCGTTTCCTCTCTAAACCTGAATTGCTGAATTATCTTCAGGCAACAGATGTCTATATCACTCCATATCTTTCTCCTAATCAGGTCAGTAGTGGCACATTGTCATACGCTTTAGGCGCTGGAAAAGCTATAGTATCAACACCTTACTTGCATGCTAAAGAGGCGTTAGGTGAAGGTCGAGGAGTGTTTTGCGAGTTCAATGATTCCGCTTCAATAGCTGATAAAACGCTCAAAATCATCGAGAATAAACCATTAAGACATTCTTTAGAACGGAAAGCTTACGCGTATAGTCGACGGTTTACTTGGCCGTTAGTTGCTAAAAAGTATCTTGCCCTTTTTGATGACCTAACAAGGCAATCTACGGGTGATTTGCAATGCGGTTACCCGCCATAAAAATTGATTACCTGAAATCTTTTTCTGACGACACAGGAGTTTTTCAACACGCCAAATACTGTATTCCCCGACGGAATGAGGGTTATACTACTGATGACAATGCTCGAGCATTGATTGCCTGCACCCAGTATAATAGGTTAAAAAGTGATAAGAGGGTAAAGGATTTAGCAAATATTTACTTGGCTTTTCTTCAGTACATGCAGAAGACAGACGGCAGTTTCCACAATTACCTCAGTTACGAGAGGAGTTATTTAGATGTTGACGGGTCTGATGATTGTTTTGGTAGGGCGCTTTGGAGTTGCGGTTGTGTTTTAAACTCAAATTTGCCTGAGGATTCACGGTTGGTTGCTAAAGAAATCTTCGATAAAGGTTTGCCCTGTATCTGGCGGTCAATTTCTCTTAGGGGTTATGCATTTACAGTTTTAGGGTTGTACCAGTACTACCAAGCATATCACGATGAAAATTTGTTAGATTGCATAAGCAAGTTGGCAGATAACCTTGTGACACAGTATAATAATGAATCTAAAGCTGATTGGCACTGGTTTGAACCCCACTTAACCTATGATAATGCACGGTTGCCGCAAGCTCTATTTGAGGCATACCTTACTGCGGGTAAACCTGTATACCTTACAGTTGCAAAAGAATCGCTGGATTTTCTTTTGAAAACGCAAATTGTGAATGGCAAGTTCGTGCCCATAGGAAACAACGGCTGGTACACAAGAGGCGGGGAACGCGCATACTATGACCAACAACCGCTTGAGGTCACAGCGATGGAGGAAGCAGCTATTGACGCGTTTTATGCAACTAAAGATGAAGGTTACGCAAAGGTTGCTTCTTTGGTTTTTCAATGGTTCTTAGGCAGAAACACTCGGAAATTGATGCTTTATAATCCTCAAACTGCAGGCTGCTATGACGGGCTTACGCCTGAGGCAGTGAATCGGAATCAAGGGGCTGAATCTTCAATTTCTTATTTGATTGCCCGATTAAAAATGGAAGAGTTGAAACGTTTTTCTGAAGTGGAAAGGACGGCTCAAAAATAGTGTATAAGCGTTGGGATTTTTTTGGAATTTTGGTTGGAAAAGAAGAGGTATGTGACGTGTTCAAAATAAAAGATCTAATGTGCAAAAAAGTAGTGACAGCTAAAGAGAATATGCCTATTATAGAAGCTATAAAACTTCTTAACGATAGACATGTTGGCTCAATAGTGATCATTGACGATGAAAACCGGTGTATAGGCATCTTCACTGAAAGAGATGCAATCCGAGTGGTCGGTCAAAGAGTCAATTTAGAAGAACCCCTAAGCAAAGTAATGACCACACATGTTGCCACAATTGGGCTGGAAGCATCCTTTGATGACGCTAAAGCTATTTTGCTCTCTCACCGAATACGCCATTTGCCAGTTACTGACCAAGAGGGAAAAATGATTGGTTTATTCTCTTTCAGGGCATTTGTGGACGAAGTTTTTGGAATGAAATCAACAGCGCAAACCCCAACGTAGTGACATACCATGGAACGCTTCTCCGGCAACCCTGTTCTACAGCCCATTGGCAGCCATCCATGGGAATCACGTGCCGTATTCAACGCTGGCGCACTCTACCACAATGGTTTGATACACATTTTTTATCGTGCAATAGGAAACGATTACGTTTCAAGGGTTGGATACGCAACATCCAAGGATGGCTATCATATCGAAGAACGTTTGCCCGAACCAATTTTTGTGCCCTCAACTGACGCAGAAACTAATGGTGTGGAAGACCCACGTGTAGTAAAGTTTGAAGATCAATTGCTGATGTCTTACACGGCTGTTAAAGAATATGGTCACAGGCTTGTTTATCAGGTGTCGTTAACGTCGCTTGCTCTAAAAGACTTTGACAAGCGCCGTTGGGATTGGGGGCCACGTCGGCTTCCATTTCCGGGAATTAGAAATAAAGATGCAGTGATGTTTCCTAAAAAAACTAGGGGAAGATATGTTATGCTTCACAGGATAGAGCCTGACTTATGCATTGCTTACTCGGAGGATCTCGTTAACTGGTGTGACATCCGCTGTATTATGAAGCCTAGCATTGAAGGTTGGGATAACTTGAAAATTGGTGCTGCGGGAACACCGTTTGAGCTTAACGAGGGCTGGCTTATGCTGTATCATGGCGTTAACATGGATAACGTGTACCATTTAGGCGCTGTAGTGTTGGATAAGTATAATCCTGAGCATATCTTGTATCGTTCAAAAGAACCGCTTTTGTCGCCAAGTGAGGATTATGAGCGGTTCGGCAAGGTTCCTAACGTGGTTTTTAGTTGTGGCGACGTGTTGGTGGATAACCGCTTGTTTGTGTATTATGGTGGTGCCGACAGTAACCTAAACGTTGCTACAATCGAGTTTGACAAGTTACTCGAAAAAATCTTATCTTGACTATTCAGCTTTAATGATGTGGTATCCTGAAGCTTTCCTCAGCCGGTTCATAACGGCTAAACCTAAACCTTCAAGCGGAACACCTTCAGCAAGAATAATGTCTACTGTTTGATTGTCAAACTCTCGCAGTTGCTTAAACAGGTTTTTCGCGATAGATTCAAGGTTAAATCGGCTGCCCATTGACTCAACAACGTCTGAGCTGTATCTGTTTAGGGTTTCATCCGTTGCCAGTACACCAACCTTTTTTCCTTCAGACCTGTACTGCTGCGTCAAAGAGTTTATTTTGAAAATCACCGCTGAAACATCGCCTTCAACCAAAACTACTTGGGCGTTTGGCGCGTAATGCTTATGTAGCATCCCAGGCGAACGTGCGTGTACAAGAGCGACTTCTTTTTCAGCGTTAACAAAAGGATGCAACTTCACGTTCGACAACACCTGCGCTATGGATTCAAACGGTGTTCCGCCTGGACGCAAAACCACTGGTGGGTCAACACTTAAATCTAGCACGGTGGATTCAACGCCGATGTTTGTGTCGCCAGCATCTATGATTGCGTCGATTCTGCCGTTTAGGTCACTGTAAACATGTTTGGCGCTGGTTGGGCTTGGTTTTCCTGAAAGATTTGCGCTTGGCGCTGCAATGGCTTTGCCGCTTTGGCGAATCAGTGCGAGGGCAACTTTGTGTTTGGGCATGCGAATGGCAACTGTGTCTAAGCCAGCAGTGGTTTCTTTTGGCACAGTTTGGGAACGCTTGAAAATCAAGGTTAAAGGTCCAGGCCAAAACCGTTCCATTAGGACTCCAGCGTTTTCGGGCGCTTCTTTTATGAGCGGATAAATCTGCTCTGCATCTGCAATATGGAGAATTGGCGGGTTATCTAAGGGACGATTTTTAGCGGCGAACAAAGCTAAAACTGCTTTGGCGTTTAGCGCGTCTGCTCCAAGTCCATAAACGGTTTCCGTGGGGAACGCAACTAAACCGCCTGATTTTATGATTTCAGCTGCGGCTTGGATTTTTGATGGATCAGGATTTTGTGGATTAACTTGTAGGATTAAGGTTTTTTTCATGGGTGTTGCCTTTCAATTTTTAGCACTGTTGAGGTTTCAACTTGCCGCTCTGGAATGTTCCAGTAGGTTTTCAAGAGCCTGTTTTTTTCTTGCTCTGTTGTTTGTTTAAAGCCGTTTTTAGCGTAAAAATCTAGTGCCCAGTAAGCTGCCTTCCAGGTTCCAACCAAAACTGTGCTTGTCTGCGTTAAAGCCATAAGGTGTTTGAGCAGTTTTTTTCCTAGACCTTTGCGTTGGTGGCTTGTGAGCACGTAGGCATGTCGGATTAATGTGACGTCCTTGACGGGTTGAATTCCCATAACGGCGATTAAGCTTCCGTTTTTTTTTCAAGCCGTAAAATTCAACGCCACTTTCAATTTCGAATTTTAGTTCTTCCGCTGGCATGTAGGGTTCCTTCCACCTGTCGGTGGGGATTACGCCTTTGTAGGCAACAGCGGCATCGTTAATAACATAGAGTATAAGGTTGAATTGGCTGCTATTGAGCTTAGACATCATAAGTTTTGCCACTTGGGTAAGCAGTTTTGGCGGCTTCTTTGGTATAAACTTATTTGAGAAATTCAAGTCGCTGTAGGTTCACTTTTGCTTTCCAACTGCATTACTTTTTCTAGTAGACGCAGAAAGTATGATTGCGCTTGAAGCTCACTGTACTTGTCAAGGTAAACTGAGACCATGGCGACTTTGCCTTTTCTTGAAGCAACGTATTCAGCGAACATTCTGGCTGAAATTACGTGTCTATCTCCGACAAGAATTGAGGAGGAGGCTAGATTTAGAACTTCGTTTGCTTTTGGAACTGCGATTGCCATCGTGCCAAGTTTGTCTTCGTTTTCGCTGAGAAGAATTAGGCAACTGTTTTGGGCTTCCACGTAAACCGCAAGGAATCTGGTGTCTTTTTCAGTTAATTCTTCTTTAACTACGTTGGCACGATCCATACACGCTTTTCCCTCTTGCCAAATAATGCATTGACTGCTTAAAAAAGACTTCATAAAACCAGAATGGCATAGCATCGGGAGGTTGGTGCTCTCTGTTGCGATTTTTTTCTATAGCCCCCCTTATATATAGAGTGGACTTGTGGCTGAAGCGGG
>CAYMLF010000086.1:0-8588 GCA_964391275.1 uncultured Candidatus Bathyarchaeia archaeon | reverse complement strand
ACGTCAAAGGCGTCGGAGTAGTGGTTCTCGGGCTTGTTGTTTACGGTTTTGTCGCTAAGCATGCCTCGCTTAATGTTTTGCCAGCCGCTAAAACCGCGCAGGTTCGCTCGATTCAGAAGCATGACGACGAATTTGATTTGGCAGGCGAAGGCGACCGCGTGGGTTTAGCAATGAAGAATGTTGACGTGGAAGATTTGGACCGGGGTGCAGTTTTAACAAATGACCCTGCAATCAAAACCGCTACTTCCGTGCAAGCTAAGACGGCGCTGGTTAAGTACTGGCCGACTCCGCTTAAGCAGGGTATGGTTATGCATGTTGGTCATTGGGCACAGTTTGTGACGGCAAAAGTGGAGTCTGTCTCTGAGGAAGCCGATTTTAGACAAGCCACTGTAACTTTTGCGTTGGATAAGCCGCTTGTTTATCGTCCAAACGATAAGGCTGTTTTAATGTATTTGGAGGGCGCAAAACTTCGGGTAGCAGGCACCCTTGAGTTAGCCTAAATTTTCTTCTCAGCCTTTGACTAATTTTTGATAAACTTTTAGTCAAATAGGCTTAAATCCCATAAACGTTGATTTTGTCCATCCAAAAGAGTGGAGAAGAACAGAATTGGCGGTTGACTTTGAGTCTTTCAATGATGTGTTGAAGCATCCGATTAGGCGTAAAATAATTATTGCGTTAGGAAACAACAAAACCTTATCCTATGTTGAACTGCTAAACATCACTGAGGCATCGAACACTGGAAAATTTAATTACCACCTAAAGGTTCTTGGTGATTTAATAGAAAAAGATAACTCTGGAAAATACAACCTAACCGAAAAGGGCCAATTAGCTCTGGAGTTTCTGCAAAAGTTTCCTGAAAAACCGCCTAAGCAACCGACTAACCTGAATATGGCAGATGCATCGCTGATTGGTCTTGGGGGTTTTGCTTTGATAGTGGCTAATCCTGTTCTTTGGCTTGGTTCATGGCTGGATTTAACCAAGAACTTTGTTCCAGTTTTTGCTTTACCCATCCTTGGTTTGTGCACGCTTATTTGGGGTTGGTTTGTTCCAAGTGCCTTCATGAGATTTTTGACTGTCAGGCGTACGCATTCTCGTGACTTCTACACTTTGCTTAGGGCACCGCTAGTTGCATTTTTAATTTCACTTGCTGTAATTGCGGTTATGTTTCTAACCGACTTCAAATACAACATTGTTGCCGAAATCAAAACTCCGTTAGTTATGTTGAATCAGGGCGTAAATTGGACTCAGTCATCGCAGCAAATGACGATTGTTAGTTTAGTGCCGATTTTGATGCAGGGCTTGGTTTACTCGTTTGTTGGAGTAGCCATAATTGAGCTGCTAGTGAGGGCAAAAAAGAAATGGAGAAGAGATTGAGCCCTAACTAACTTTTTCTTTTAACGTATTTCGAATAAAGATTAGGCGAAAATAAGGTTTATTACGATTTACTACAGCCTTGCAGTTGTGAAAGCCCCCTCAAAATCAAAAATAGCCGCCTACCTGCAGGCGCCCAGACCACAAACCACAGCCCAGAAGTGGTTCACCAGCGTACTTGAGGGCAAACTCTATCTCATAATCATTTTTTCAGTCTTCTACGGGTTAGTCTTCATCAACTACATCGACATAATCACTGCAGGAGGAGCAATCTACGGCTACCACCTATGGCTTGTCTTAATGTATTTTCTGCCTTTTGCGGGCTTCTCAATGCTTGACCTTAAAAACTGGAAGCTCACAGTAGGCTTAGGACTCCTCGCCTCACTTATGAACGACGTATTCTACGGCTTAACCAAATACTTAATCGGCATACCCTACGACTTAACACACTACTACAGCAACTGGCTAATTCCCCAAAACACGCTACTGTTTAACCTGAACTTGGGCTTCACCGTCTTGCCCGTGTATTCATGGATGATGGCGCTCTCCATCTACGCAAGAATCATCCCGATTGTTTTGCTTCTTTATTCTTGGAAAAAGCATGCTAAACATGGAGCTTCAACGCTGCAAGAATAAAAAAAGCGCTTTCAGGTTTCCTTGCGCAGGGCTGCAACAATAGCCGTTGCCAGAATCATAACCAAAAAAGCAGCGCCGAAAACAATGAGTGGAATCCTAAACACTGGCTCTGAATGCAAAACATCCGTTGAAGGCAACCCAGCCAAATAAGCAGCCAAGAAAACACCTACAAAAACTGCGCCAACACCTTGAGTGGCAAACAAGAATTGAGTAACACGTTTTTCGGTGAATTGCAATTGTCACTCCTCGCTCTACTGTATCTTTAGCGTTTTCGTATTTAAAAGCGTTCAACATGAAATGTATGTTTCAATTACAAAAATGATTTATTCTCTGAACGCACATTGTGGTTAAGGCTTGGTTGGAAAAACTATGGCTGAGCAGAAATTTTACACTCCGCTGAAAATTGGATTACTAATAGTAACAGTGGCTTACTTGCTTTTCAACTTTCACACCATGTTTACGCTTGAATGGATAGGTGAATGGGCAAGAACCCCCGGCACAATCAACACTATACAATTAATTGAAGACATTAACGCAACAATAGGAAACTCGTTTAGAATGGCAGGAAGCGTAATCGCGTTTGCAGCGTTAATTTTTTACTTCATAAGAAAACGTATCTCTACAAACAGAACCTACCTTATCATAAGGGTAGTTCTGATTTTTGAAGCAATCTACTGGCTAGGTCTACTATCATCAGGCGTATCGGGCGTTTACCGCGTGCTAATCGGCTGGAGCAGTTTGCTGTTTTCTTTAGGGTACGTGTTGCCTGCGATTCTTGAATCCACAATTATCCCTATTGCCCTCATTATTTTAGCTTACAAGTTAAGCCCAAGCTCAAGAAAACCTGTCAAAGGCGCCATAAAATGGGGCTTGATTTCAGGAACATTTTTGGTGTTTGTTTTTTGGCTGCTTAACACGGGCATATGGGCATTAACTCTCCCTTCTAAGGGCATGGAATACTTGACTAACTATCCATACATGATGGTTTCCTTCCTTTCAACAGTAGTTGGCTTGCTTGCATTAAGCATATACTCAGTTTACGCCACAAAGAAACTTTCTGCAACCGAGAGCCTGCAGGATTTGAACCTGCGACCAGTTGGCGTTATAATTGTGGGGTTAGGCGTTTGGTACTTGTGGAATTATTTAACGTGGATATTCTTTGGAGGCAATCATGTCTGGAGTGACTGGTACGCGTGGTTGTTGGGACACAACATGGATTTGTGGATGTTGTCTCTGCCGCTGGTGGGGTTACCCTTGCTTTTCAGGAAAAAACATGTCAGCGACGACTTTATCTAAAAACAAGGCAAGAAACTCGGTTTAAACTTCCCACCTTCAAGGTGTTAGTTCCTTCTCGGCTCTTTTAGTGTGATAAAAAAGAAAAAGGGAAGAAATTTTTTATGGTCTTTTTTTAAGCAACAGAACAGTCGCGATAAGCACTACGACAATAACGGCTATTGCTGAACCTACAGTGTACATTTCGTATGGCGGCATAGTCAGTTGAGGCTGTGTTGGCTCGGTTGCCTCTTGCGCTGCTTCTACGATAGCGTATGTTTGCGCCCAAGAGCTGCCGTATGATTCATCACCCATGAAAGACGCTGTTATCGTGTATGTGCCTTCAATCTCTGGTTCCCAAGCGTAACCGAATGTTCCACTCATGTCAGTGGTGACTGTTGCAATGTGTACTGAGTTTCCGTTGGGGTCAACTGCGTCAATGGATACTGGAACGCCAACTACATCTGCAGGTATCGATTTTTGCATATGCAAGTGTTCCATCCAGCCTGCCATTGAATCTTTGCTGACACATGGCGTGCCTGGCTGCGCTGGTGACTGGTCAAGAACTGTTCCTGAAATAATCACGCTTTTGCCCAGCGCTACTCCTATCTGCGGTGCTGAGACTGTGGTTGCGCTTTTGCCTCTGCCGAAAACGTACATGTACCCGTCATATGTGTTTGAAGCTGTTAAGTAACCGTCAGCTACTGCTCCTGGAGACATGCAGCCTGTAACGTTCCAGATACCCTCGCCAGTGTAGGCATCAATGCAGTGAAGCTTTAGTCCTCTAGCGATTGGTTGAGTTGGCGTGTGCTCAGTGTTTTGTATGTAGACTTTTCCGTCAGCAATCTTGAATGTGCCATAGAATGCATTTACGGTAGTTCCATTTGTGCCAGTGTAGGGTGTCTCAAACGGGTTAGTGGGTGCTTCGTACTTCCAAACGCGTTTTCCTGTTTCCCAGTCAAAAGCGTAGACTCCGCTGTATGCTCCTCTAAATATCATGCCATAAGCTGATGCGATATCGTATGCTCCAAAGCCTGGTTCATCCCATGGATAATCCATAGCTTCGGTCTTGTAGAGGAATTGCCCAGTGCTTTGGTCATAGATGTTAAAGTATCCTTTACGCATTAGTACAGCTAGCTTTCCGTGGTCGGCTAAGTTGCATGATTGACTATAAGGCGCTTGGTCTGAACTGTAAGGCGCATCATCAATTGTTATGTTCCATACGAGTTGTCCTGTGACGAGGCTTGCAGCTAATACTCTCATTCCGTGACGAATGCCTGTTCCACCATCAACGTATATGTCTACATAGGGGAAACCTGAGTATGGACCTAGACCATAAGAGTCTAAAGCGTTGGGTTCTCGAATAACAAAGCACATGCCAGATGCGAAGTCGCGAACGTTTCCCAGTCCGTTGAGTGCATAGCTAATGTTGCTGATTATTCTTGAATTGAAATTGCTGCTTGAACCCTGTGTTGTCCAGTTTATCAGTCTGTAATTGTATTCTGAAGCGTTTATCGTTTGCACACTTAAGGCGTACCCGTTCATGTAGTACTGCGTCGTAGTGAATGATGGAATTGAAACGTTGACGCTGACTGCGCCTGTTGTTGGATTGTACTTTAATAATCTGTTGCCGCTTATCGCGATAAGACTTGCACTTGTCGTGGATGAATCAGCGCCCAGAACCGCTCCTGCGCCAGCTTCAGCGTACTCGATGGCGTTTGGTGCAGTTACGCCTGTTCGCTCCCAAAACACTTCTCCTGTACGCAAATCATAGCATTGCCACACGCTTTGTGTAACACCGTCGAAGGGTTTAGTGACAGACTGGTATGCTCTTCCCTGATAGATGATGCTTGGTGTGCCGCCTCCACTAGTGAAGGATAAATCACCGTGCCGTCCGCCTGTAAGACCGCCGATAGCGCCTTGCATTCTCCACACGACGTGTGAGCTGTTGGGTGCTTGAACGTAGGGTGTGAACTGGTAGTTGCTTTGGTAGTAACTTGTTTTTGCAGGCCATGGTTCATAACCTGGTCCATGCCATGGGTAATCGCCCAGTATTGAAGCCCATTCTCTGTGTTCTGGTGAGACTGGTCTTGTCCAGTAATCGGTTGGTAGCTCTGAGACTGGCCATGAAGCGACCATGTCTTCCTGCACATATATGGTAGTTTCTGGAGTCGAGTCTGGCAGGTAGTATACTGATTTAGTGTAGGTTTCTGTGTATCCGGCATAGCTTACTCCTTCAGGGATAGTGTAGTTGCCTGCTGGGAAGAATCCGCCTAGAAAGTCAAATTTGAATTTCCATTCGCCAACTTGGTCAGGTACGTATTCTAGCCATGCTGTGCCGTCTGCTGGGTAAGAATCCATTTTTATGGTGTCTGTGCTTTCGTCAGGTTTGGTTATTATTAGAGTGTAATCGGTGAAGTATCGAGCGTATGATGGTCCAGGGTCGTTCCATAAGTTGATTAGGATGCTTTGTCCTTTTCCGACAGGGTTGGGTCTTATGCTTAAGTAGACATCAGTTTTGACTGTGATGTCTGGAGTAACGCCTGCGGGTAATTCTATAGAACCATTATCGTCTGCGCTTGTATGAAGGGCAACGTCTCCGAGTGCTTGGTTTGGCATCGCAGCTACTGCTATAGTCGAAAGTAATAATGCTAAAACGATTGTTACTGCCTTCAGTTTCATATCTTTCAAAAGAGTTTTCACTTTTTATCTCCTCAAATTTTTTGTGAGTGCCTATTCGCATGCTTGTTGTATATAACTAATTGTTAGTGTCACATCATCTAACGTGTTAAGTTGTTTAGAAAATTATGGAAATTTAACATGCTTTTGACTAAAAATTAGAAATATCTTAAAAAAATAGTTAAACGAAATTAATTATTACATTGTGTGGCTGCTTTCCACTGCGTCTCAAAATAACAATTCGCCATTATTACAATCGAAACATCATTTGAACAAAACAAAGGAGACCCATGAGGACCTGTTTTTTCCTGTGGAAAAATAAGAACGTCTTTATCATCAAAAATGTTTAAGCTAACTGAATTATCCAATTCTGTAATTACCAAAGAGCAGTCATTTTCCTCTAAAAAGTTCAAAAACTTGTAATGCTGTCGAGGTAAGCTAACCTTTTTTGGGGCATAGACTAAAAGTTGAAATTTTACGCCTCTATCCATTGCCTCTTTAATTACTTCTTTAAAGTTGGTCTCTAATAGATGCTTATAGCCTTTCCAAGGAATAAGCCCTTTAACAAGATATTGCGAGTTTTCTATTAATTCAATTCTTTTATTCAGGGCGGCTTTTGTTGGCGGAATCAATAACACGGTTGGTTCATTTTCAATTCTATCCTTAACACATTTTTTTTGAATAAGTGTTCGAATAAGATCCTGCGTTTGTTTTTTAACTTTATTTAATTCCATTGCTTTATTATCAAGTAAAGCTGGAAGCGCTTGCTCTATAGGAGTAGCTTCAAACAATACTGGATTCGCAATTAATTTTTGAACGATTCCTATTTTTTGGAAATGCGCCATTATTCGGTAAATTTCTGAACGAGCAACGTTAGAATGCTTAGATAGCGTGTTTGCGCTTACTCTGCCATGCTGAACTAACGTAATGTAGATGCGCGCTTGAATATTGCTTAGACCCAAACATTGCAATGTTTCCTCGTTTGATGAAATCACGATACACTTCTCCTCAAAGCGATTTTCCTGATGGAAATTCTAGTTATCAATCAAATACCCATTTTTCAAAGGCTTCTGCTTGTATCCCGATAAAGCATCCGCCCTTCTAACGGGGAAAGCAATATGGCAGATAATCTTTTTAAGAGACACTCACCTATCGTGAGTTAGTTATAAATTATTTTTAAGTGCGAAGGAAGGAAAACTTTTGCATTTTGCTAAATCTTCAAGTGGTTATAGGGCAATAGAGATTATACTTGGCTTAGTAGCTTTAACCGTAGGATTTTTAGCCTTGTTTTTCCCAACCGCTGTTGTAGTAACCATAGTTGTCTTGTTTGGCATAGCATTAGTGGTCATCGGCATTCTAAGGCTGGCAACTGTTGCCTCAACAAGAAGTCTGTACGGGTCAACAAGAGCGGCTAACGCAGTAATCGGTGCACTAGCATTAATCATTGGCTTGGTAATTCTGTTTTTCCCCCTTATTGCAGCCGAAACAATAGTTATACTGATAGGCATTGGACTGCTAATTTATGCCATAGGCAGATTAGCGGTTGGTGGAGCAGCAAGCAATCTGAGCGGTGCACTTCGTGCAGTGATTATTTTAACAGGCGTTCTTGTGGCAATCTTTGCTATAATTATTATACTCTTTCCAGTGGTGGGTGTTTACACTTATGCATTCTTTGTTTCCCTGTCGTTCATCTTTATAGGCATCGATAGTTTAGCATCAGGAATCCTCGGCATATCACTGACCTAAACCGCAAACTTTTATGTCCATACAATGTAGGAGCCAATCAGAAACAGAACGCTTACAAGACCCATTAAAGCGCCAAGTACCCAACGGTTTTTACCAGAGGCTTTACCAAGCTGCACACCATACCATGTTAACCACAAGACCCCTGCAACGTTTGAAATTAACCACGCTAGAATCTTTGTCGGCAAAAGCAGGAAAGGCAATGCAAGCAATAATCCAACTGCCAAGTAAATGCCGATGATGGATAGCCAACCCATAACTTCTTTTCTTGTTATAACTTTGTTTACGCCCAGAGAAGCGTTTGGAACGTGATTGATAATTTCTTTGGCGATTGCTTCTTTACCTTTCGGGTCAAACCCCACAAGAAAAGTGTCATCTAAGCTGTTCTTGACAATTTGTAAAGAGTTATCGTAATTTAAAGAAGACTTTAGCTTGTTGAGCTTATTGTGCATGTTGTTGCGCTCTATTGAGCTTGAAATGGCATATATGAGTCCATCAATGATTCCCCAACTCAGGCAAGCGCCCAAGTTCACCGCAACTACGTACACAAATCCAGTGTTTAGGTCAGAGAGGGCAACATAACCGTTGATGATTATGACCATGAGGACTGCAAACGCGATTTCCCCAGTTCGGTCAGTGTATGAGAGATATTTTGAAAACAGAAAAATCGCCAAATAAAAAAGAGTCAAAGCTGAAGATAAATAGTTATGCAATTAACGTTCTTAGAGTGCAAAAAATACGAAGCGCCGCCATATTTGGGCATATTAGAAACTCATTGCAGAAACCTATAGGGGTGGTAGGTCGCTATTGGCGGAAATTGCTCCATTACATGTTAAAACTCTTCTTGCGCTTCATATAGGGGGATAGGTCTACTGCGAGAGCAACAG
>CAYMLF010000085.1:0-8641 GCA_964391275.1 uncultured Candidatus Bathyarchaeia archaeon | reverse complement strand
AGGCAACTCACAGGTCAGTACCGGGTAAAAAATGCTGACCTGCAAAAGCTCTGGAGTGCGCCGCTTAATCTCCTCTAAAGAAGCATCCAAAAACACAACCGTAGAGATGCTCTTCAAAAAAGCCATAGAACGCTCTGAATAAACCGAGCTGCCGCCAGAAGCGATAACTGAATTTTTAACCCCGTCTAAGCTCAGTACAGTGTTCTCTTCTAACTCCAAGAACCGCTCATCACCCAAACAATCAACCAAATCCTGCAAACGCATGTTTTTTGCTTCCTCGATTATTCTATCCACGTCGATGAAACGGTAATTCAACCTTTCAGCCAAAAGCAGCCCTATACGACTTTTCCCTACACCAGACATTCCAATCAAGGTAACGTTCATAACATCATATTGTGGTTAGAGGTTATTTTCTGTTTACGGACAGATCACCAACCGCATACGCTTCCGTATCCGCACCTGCTGAAAATCACGCGACGTCTCAGCAGCTATCCCCCCTCCCTTATATAAAGAACAAAAGATTGAAGAGGGCTTTTGTTCTTTTATGCTGATGGCGTTAGTTGGTTTCTCATTTAACCACTTTACATTTTTTATCATCTCATCAACTTTCATACACTGGATCTTTTCAGAGCCAACATGCATCCCGCGAAGAAGACACATCCGAAAGCAACCAACCCCACAAGGGAGATCCATGGAAAAGAGTAACCCAGAACTGTTGCACGCAGTAGGTTGCTTGCGTGGGTTAGGGGTAGAAAATAGAGGGCGGCTTTGGCTACGTCGGGCAGTTGACTTAGCGAGAAGAAGGTGCCGCACAAGAAAGTCATGGGTAAAATCACCACTGTGCTAAAGGTGCTCATGCCCTGATGGGAATTGATAATGAACGCTATGAGTACACCGAATAATGCGAACACAAAACAGGACAACAGCAGCATCAGAAAGAACAATGGGCTTACCTGCAATGTTGGAGCGAGAGCGAAACCGACTGCGAATATGGCAAGTGCACTAATCAAGCCTCTAAGTACACCTATTAGGGCTTTTCCGATGACGATTGAGGAGGAACTTACAGGAGACATCAACAACTCATCGAAGCTCTTGTAGAAGAACTTGTCAACCTGAAGCTTAGATGCAGCACCGTTAAAACTAATCGAAAACGCTGTTAACGCAACTATACCGGGGATGACGAAAGCAAGGTAAGATACGCCGTCAACGTTGACGCCTTGACCTAACCCGTACCCGAAAGCAACCAAATACAAAAGCGGCAACACCAAACTGGTTGCGATGGTTGATTTCCAGTGGCGGCGCATATTACGGAGGTCTACCCAGAGAACAGCGTATACGTCGCTGAAGAAATTGGTAATCATCAAGAGCCCCCCACCTTTTCACCTGTTCGCTCAATAAAGACATCTTCAAGATTTGTGTCACGGATGATTACTGTGGCTGCATCGGGGGGTAACTTTTGAACGTAGTTGTTGGCGGTTTCTCGGTCTTGGAAGAATTCACAGCGGGTTTCTTTATTGTTGACTAACGTCTCAACTGCTACGGCACCCAGCTTTTTTCGAAGCTCTGTTGGTTTACCTACAGTGATTAGGTGCCCGTGATGCATGATTCCAACACGGTTACATAGAACCTCTGCTTCTTCGATGTAGTGGGTTGTAAGAAAAATTGTTGTGCCGTCACTGTTTAAACGGCGCATAAAGTCCCAGAGGCGGCGGCGGGCTTGGGCGTCTAAACCTACGGTTGGTTCGTCTAAGAACAACAGTTTAGGTTCATGTAGCAAGCTGCAGACGATAGCGGCTTTCTTTTTCATGCCTCCTGAGAGAGTGTCCACCATTTTGTCAGCGTATTCGGTGAGTTCAACGTATTCAAGCAATTCAGCTATACGTTTTTTGCGTTTCGAAGATTCAAGGTGGTGTATTCGAGCGTGGAATTCCATGTTTTCCCGAATCGAAAGGTCACGGTCTAAACTTAGATGCTGCTGCACTACCCCTATGACTTTCTTTACTTTTGCAGGCTCAGTCCTCACGTCGAACCCGTCCACAGATGCAAAACCACTGTCAGGGCGCGTAAGGGTGGTCAAAACGCGGATGGTGGTGGTTTTTCCTGCACCGTTAGGTCCAAGGAAACCGAAAATTTCGCCCCGCTCAACTTGCAAATCTAAATTGTCGATTGCTTTGATGTTGCCGTAGCTTTTGGTTAAATTTTCTGTGTAGATAAAATTGTTCAACGCTATGTTACTCCTCTGGATTGTCGTGTTTCTTTAGGGCTTCTGTCACAGCCTGTTTCGCTGTGAAACCGATTAATTCACCCATTTTGGTGTGTCCACCAGTGTGACTGATGACTATGTTGGGGTTTACGCCGGAGACAACGATCATGTTGTCTGTTCCTGTGCCCGTTGCCTGAACCTGAGGCGTGGGAGTGCTTCGGTAGTCTAGATCTTGAAGTGCTGCGGTTTTGGCTTCAGTAGCTGTCATTATGGCTCTCGCCATGGCGCCCCAAGTCAAAGTGACATTGGTCAGAAGAATGATGTTGATTGTTCCAAGTTTAGGCTGAAAACCAGTTGCCCTCTCGACCCATTGCCCTTCATCTACACCCATGCGAAGAGCATTGTTTCTTGCACCACCTGTTGCTATGCAGCAGACATGAAAGTCTTCGTATGTTTTTTCACAGAAGGCTACTTTTTCCATGTTAACTGCGGTGCTCATGAAAGTTAGATTGCTGAGACGGAGACCTAAGGTGGCAGGTAGGCGCTTTACGAACTGGGCATACTTCTGCAGCGTCATTATGTTACCTGATAAGGGGTCTGGGACAAACACGTTGGCAACGTTGTTTACGTGTTTTATACCGTCTAACGTTGAGAGTACACGTCTTTTTTCGCTAAAAGAAACAAGGGTAGTGTTTAGCTGTGTGCCGTCGTATTTGTGGTAAACTACTCTTGCGTTGGCTTCTTTTAGTTTTAGGTTCAACTTGTTTTCTTTAAATTTCGTTACAGCTTGAATCATTGTTTCTTCTCCTTTTGGTTGTTTACTTTTTCGTTAGCGTCCTCAAGCAAGCCTTCCACGTTTAGATAGAGCTTCTGAAGCTCAGTTTTCATTTCCTTAGACGCTTGCCACATATCGCGTTCAATAGCTTCCAAAAGCCGCTCCACCATGTTCTGAAGGGCATGAGGATTCACGTCTTTGAGCCACTCTTGCATCGCCTTGTCTAACACGTATTTATTAGCCAAAGCCTCATACATCCAGTCCTCAACAACCTCGACGGTGGCATCCCAACCGAAAACAAAATCCACATTTCTAGACAAGTCCGCAGCGCCTTGGTAGCCATGCCGCTTCATGCTTTCGATGTATTTAGGATTGAGGAGACGGCTACGGAAAACGTGGCAGGTTTCCTCCGCGGTGCTTCTGACCTTGACTCGGCGGGGGTCAGAGCTGTCGCCGCAGTAAGAGCGGGGAGCTTTTCCTCCGATGACTTTTACGGCGTTAATCATTCCGCCATGTGCGTCGTACCAGTCGTCCCCGTCTAGAATGTCATATTCACGTGAATCTTGGTTTTTTACGGTTACGTTGATTTTGCTTAATCTACGCTCGAACTCCTTTGGCACTTGAAGGCCGTAAGTTTTGCGCGTATAGGCGTAGCTTCCCCAGTTGACGTAAATGTCGCTTAGGTCTTTTTGCTCCTTCCAATTCTTCGAATCTACAGCTTCACTGACCCCACAACCGTAAGCGCCGGGGCGGTCACCGAAGATTCTGTAGCAGGCCTCCTCACGAAGTTTAGCGGGATCTATGGCTTCTGCGGCGCGTTCGTTGACTTCTGTCTCTACGTGTTTTGCTATAAAGTTCTGTTCGGAGGGCTCTTTTAGGCTTGCAACTAACCTGACAGCATCGTCGATGAGATGAACAACGTTGGGGAAGGTGTCACGGAAAAGCCCGCTTATACGTACAGTAACGTCGATTCGGGGGCGATTCAACTTTTCAATTGGAATAACTTCGACGCCGACGACACGGCCACTGGAGCCTTCCCAAACAGGTTTAGTGCCCATCAAATAGAGGATCTCTGCGATGTCGTCGCCTTTGGTTTTCATAGTATCAGTTGCCCAGATCACGATGCCCACGTTCTCAGGGCACTTGCCTTCTTCTTTTTGGTAGCGTTCAATCAACGCGTTTGCTAAGGCTACTCCTACCTCCCAAGATGCAGGGGTGGGAACTGCCCGTGGGTCTACGGAGTAAAAGTTTCGGCCTGTCGGCAAAATATCCGCCATACCTCGCGTGACTGAACCAGAAGGCCCAGGCGGTACGTAGTGAGCTGAAGAAGCTGAGATAGTGTTTGTTAATTCGTCTGAAGTAGCGTTAAGGGCTGGAACCAGAAAGAGTCCGACGTACGAGAGGCATTTGTGGATTTTGAAGCTGTCTTTGCCGAGAACTTCAAGGATGATTTTTTGGATGTTTTGAGTGTTAAAGTTTTCAGCATGAAACCTCCGAATAAGCTCAAGAGCCATTGCGTTTAGTTCTTTGAGTCGGTCGCCGTTAGTTTTCCCGTCGCTGTTGAGTTTGCCTCTATGTGCAAGCAGGTCTTCGTAGTCGTAGCCTTTCAACTCCGCAAGCGCCTCTCGAAGCGAAGGCACAGACCCGTTGCTTAACCGTGTCAACGTAACTAGGAATTCATCTAAGCGGAGACCAGTAGGCGCTTCGCCTAAGATGTGGAGGCCGTCACGAATTTGCGCGTCAGATAACTCGTTGATGTATGCGTGGAGTTTCTCTAAAAAAGAGTCAAAATCTGCATATGCTGTTTCTTGGGTTACTGTTAAGTCTTGGTCCAGTTTTGCTTGAACCACGTTTTCCCAGATTAACTTTTGCAGAACAGCTATTTTCTCGGGGTCAACCGTTTTGGCGTGATAGTACTCTTGCAGTTGAACTTCAAGTTTAGCGAGCTCCTCGTAGGAGTCAGCGTTATGCATAGCGGGAACCAAGTACTCTATGATACAGCAGTAGCCTCGACGTTTAGCTTGAGTGCCCTCGCCGGGGTTTGTTTGCACATAAGGGTAAATGTTTGGCATGTCTGCGATGGTTATGTCGGATTGGCAGCTACGCGATAAACCTACAGATTTACCAGGCAACCACTCCTGGGTGCCATGTGTGCCAATGTGCATGATGACGTTGGCTTTGAATACGTCACGTATCCAGCGGTAGTAGGCGTGGTAATGGTGGGGCATTGATATGTCTGGGCTATGATAGAGGCTTGAAGCGGAGGTTTCCATGAACCCACGTGGCGGTTGCATCCCGATGAAGACGTTGCCGTTTATTATTCCAGCGACAAGCAATTTGCCGTTGAAGACGAAAAGTTTGCCTGGATGCACCCCCCAGTCCTGATCCATCTTGTCCGAGACATCTAAGGGTAACTCATCGAACCATTTCGCGTATTCTTCGCTTGGGATTTTGTCTAAGGCGCGGTCTGAGAGTTCTTGAGGGCTTGCCCATCGGCGGTCGTTGGTTAACCCGTTGATTATGGTGTCCATTAGCTTCTGGCTGCTCTCGGGCATAAAATCAAGCATATACCCTTCTTTCTTCAATGCCTCAAGAATGTTCATAACAGAAGCAGAAGAATCCAATCCAAACGCATGCCCTATCGTGTCATTTCTTGGAGGATAGTTGTGGAAGATTATGGCTACTTTTTTTTCGCTGTTAGGTAGACGCCGCAGTTTACCCCAGTTAATGGCTAAACTGACCAGTTTCTGGGTGCGCTCAGCAATGGGTTCATACTTGATTAGTCGCGTTCCTGTAGTGGAATTAAATTGGCAGCAATCCATAGCCGCAATGGGCACAGTAATCAGGGCGCCGTCGAATTCAGGCATCGCGATGTTGGCAGGTATGTCCATTACGCTTAAGCCTTGAATTGAGTCCCGCCATTCTTCAGCAGTGTTGCAGGTTAGGATGGCTTTGATTATGGGTACGTTGAGTTTTTTGAGGACTAAAGATGCGTCTGCGCCAGAGAGGCAAGTGGAAAAAGAGAAAGAAAACAAGCTCACCACGACGTCGATGATGGGTTTGCCGTCTTTTAGGAAGAAATTGTCAATAACCCATTCTAAACCGTTAATGCCGAGTTTGGGGTTTTTTGAACCGCTGAAAAACACAGGCAAAACGTTTGCACCTTGAGCTTCGATTTCGCGTATGGTGTGGTCGATGAAGCTTGTGTTGCCGCCTTGCCAGTGGCTTTGGTGGAACCATAAGCCCACGGTTACCCGTTTAGGATCAAATTTCTTTTCAATATATTCTGCAAGTGTTGGGAGGTGGGGAAAATCTGGGTGGTAGATACCTTCCCACAGCGGCTTAGTCGGTTCCTCAAAGTCGTGACTGGCGCCTGTGAAGCGGCTCATGAGGAAATACATGAGGTTTGTGAAGTTCTTTTTTCCGCCGTAGTTGAGGTAGAAAAAGATTTTTTTGCGGTCCTCCGCTTCCACCGTGGAGTACTTGTTGTAGTCTTTGGCGCCGAAAAACGAAGCGGAAACCATAAGCGGCACCTTGGCGGTTTTTAGTGCTTCAACCAGCTTTTCTAACTCTGGCAAGTCACCCATCAAGTGGACAATCACAATGTGTGCGGTCTTTGCGAAGTTTATGAATTCGTCTAATGTGCCAAAGTCTCGGAAGTCTCCGCCAGTGCGCAGACAAAGTTCGATGGTGTTGGGGTTTTTTTCGTTAATTGTTTTTGCTGCTTCTATGGCGGGTATGGCGTCAGTGGGGATGGTTGTTACGATTGCGATTTTTGTTTTCGGCATAGGTGTTTTCCTCGTCAAATTTTTTGTTCTAACACTGGCGTTAGTTTTGTGTTTGAGAAAAAGTCAACTTCGTTTATCACTGGAGTAACTTGGGGTTTACCTACAAAAGAGCTTGAAACATTCACCTTAATTCCGTACACGGCTTCGATATTTTTCTCGGTTAAAACCTCTTCAGGGGTGCCCAAAGCGTATACGCAGCCGTTTTTTAGCATAAGCATACGATCAGAAAACCTGCTTGCCAAATTCAAGTCATGCATAGAAACAATAACAGAACGCTCCTTACTCTTCGCTAAACTCTTAAGCATACAGAGAATCTCCAACTGATGCTTAATGTCAAGCGAACTGGTAGGTTCATCGAGTAACATGAGTTTAGGCTGCTGAGCTAAAGCACGAGCAATAATGACTTTCTGCTGTTCGCCACCGCTGAGCTCGTTGAAATGACGCATCCCAAGGTGACCGATACCGAGGTAATCCAGCATCTCAGCAACGATTTCATTGTCCCGTTCACTTATGTTCCAGTGTATGTAGGGTTTTCTTCCCATCAAAACCACGTCGAAAACGGTGAAGGGAAACGTGCTTGAGGAACTCTGGGGCACATACCCCATAAGCATAGATAGCTCTTTGAGGTTCATTTTGCAGGTGTCTTGATCGTCAACGAGCACGGTGTTATGTTTGGTTTTTAGGATGCGGTTGATGCATTTTAACAAGGTGCTTTTGCCTGAACCGTTGGGACCAACGATGCTGAGCACCTCGCCTAATCCGACTTCGAATTCAACATCCTTGAGGATAGAGATTGGACCATAGCTAAAGGTTAGTTTGTTTATGCATAATTTCATCCGAATGATCTCCTCCGTTTACTCACTAAAAGGTAAATGAAGAACGGGACACCCAATAGAGACGTTAAAATACCCACAGGAAGCTCAGTGGGCATAATGATCAGCCGCGCCACTGTGTCGGATGCCAGAAGCATCAAGGCACCCATGCCGATACTGCAGGGGATAAGGTATCGGTGGTCACTGCCCAGCAGCATACGTGCGATGTGTGGGGCTATTAAATCCACAAAACCTATGATTCCTGTGAAGGCGATTATACTGGCGGTCGCGATGGTTTCTAGCAGCATGTTTACGGTTAGGACGCGTTTAGAGTTGACGCCTAAACTTGTTGCTACATCTTCACCCATGCTCATGATGTTGATGTTCCAAGATTGAGTCATCATCAAAATCATAGTCACCGAAACTATAGGCAGACAGATCAGGATTTTTTCCCATGTCGCCGTGTAGAGGCCGCCTAAAAGCCAGAAAACTATCGCGGTTACCGCGTTATTATCGGGTGATATATACTGAATCAAAGATAAGAGGGCAGAAAAGAGGAAACCAACAGCGACCCCTGCCAAGATCACCGTTTCCGAGGACATTCCCCTTAAGCGAGCAATCGAATAAACAATTACCATGGCAAGCAAGCAGAAAATGAAAGCATTACCGATAACCAAGTATCCACCGACGAAAGAAACAACTCCTATTCCGAAAACTATGGCTAAAGCGGCGCCGAAACCTGCTGCGGAAGAAATCCCCAAAACATAAGAGGATACAAGGGGGTTGCGCAGGACACCTTGCATGGTTACTCCTGCAGCTGCGAGACCTGCTCCAGCTATCAAAGCCATTACGATGCGGGGAAATCGTATGTCCCAGATTATAGTTTGAGCTAAAGGTGACCCTGGATCGAGGTTTAAGAATGGAAAAGTCCTTGAAATAATGACTTGTAGAGCTTCGGGTAGCCGAGGTGAACCCGCGCCGAAACTAATCGAGATAAGCACAACTATGATTATTGCTATAAAAACAGAGAAAATTGCAAGAAGTTTACGCTTCTTGCCTTTAT
>CAYMLF010000084.1:0-8656 GCA_964391275.1 uncultured Candidatus Bathyarchaeia archaeon | reverse complement strand
TATTGTTTGGAAACGCAGAATACATTGACATTGAATCAAGAAAGTTTGTTCAAGAAGTCTTTGAGGCTCCTTATTGTGACCAGTTTGGATGCGCTGAAATGGACCGAACCGCTTGGCAATGCTTAGAACGAGATGGGTACCACATGGATGTTGACAGCGTCATAACTGAATTTTTAGACAAAAACGGTCAAATGGTCAATCCAGGCGAAGAAGGTGAGGTTACTTATACTAGTTTATTCAATTTTAGTATGCCTTTTATTCGCTATGCAATAGGTGATATAGGCGTGCCTTCGGATGACAAGTGTTCATGTGGACAAAGCCTGCCGTTGATGAAGATGATTGCAGGCCGTAAAGACTCTTTCTTAACGCTTCCAGGTAACAGAGTCTTGTCGCCTATGGTGTTCAATTTTGCAGTCAACCGATTCAAATACTACGACAACATCGACCAATACCGTATTCACCAAAAAAGAATTGATTATTTCGATGTTTACCTGAAAATGAACCGCTTTCCAAAAGAACAAAATGGTCTATCAATGGAATTTGCAGATCACTTAAAGAATTTCTTGAATATAACACAAAACGAAGTTAAATTCAACATATCTTTTGTTGATGACATTCCGCTATCAAAAAATGGCAAACTCATGTCTGTCTGGTCAGACATAAAAATGTAAAAGAGACTGTTATGGTGAACAAAACAGAATATTTGAGAAAGCCACAAGTTTGGGCTTTACTTTCAGTCTTTCTGGTTTTAACTTGGGTGTTTCTAATCGTAAATAAATCGCCACAATACAGTTCATTATCTAAAATTGACCCTCTTGCCATGATTAACGTGCTATTTCCCTATTTCTGGGCAATACTGGCAGCTTTCACAGCGATTTGCCTAATAGTATTCCTTCACAAAGAGAGCCCTTTATGGCTACATATTCTGTTGCTTGCCGAAATCTCGTTAATCCTATATTATACACCTTTCTTGCTTGGAAGTTTCTCATGGAGCCCCGACAGCTTATGGCATGGAGGCGTAGCAAATTACATGCCGTCTGTTTTTTCAGGTCAAAAGTTTTCGCTGACAGAGTATGGAGGAAGCTATCCTTTTTCTTTTTTAATCACCCTTGCCGCTCAACGCTTATTCTCAATAGACATCTTCACCTACACACTGTATGTTTTTCCTCCAGTCTGCATCGTCTTGATTTCAAGCTTAGCATATTTATTTGCAGCACGAATCTTTGACAAAAAAGTCGCTTTCTTGGCATTGCTGTTTGCTTTGCCCTCACTGCATTATATCGAACCACATGTTTCACCCTTTGCAACTGGAACAATTCTACTGTTGGCATCACTTATTCTTTTGACGTATAGAGGCGCAAAGGCTTTAGCGCTCAGCCTAACACTAACAATAGCAGTCATATTGACTCATCCTATTTCACCCATTTTCCTAGGCATTTACCTTCTCAGCGTAATCATAGTTGACCTGTTTTATGGAAAAAAATCTATGATGGTACATTCCCTCGGCTTATTGACCGACTTCTTTAAAGAAAAAGATTTGAGAAATACAAAAATATTTTTTGCTCCATTAATGCTTGTTTTTCTAAGTACCGCATGGTGGTTTTGGACGATTTATGGAGCAGCCCCAAACTATGTCGGTGTAGACGCGCCTGTCTCTAGAGTTTTAGATTTAAGCTTCTTAACCAACCTGCTAAATACGTTAGAATGGACAACAGGCGGACAAGGATTCATTTATCCAAGCATAAGTCAACTAAGCCTTGTCATTTACGGCGTTTTTCTAGTCTGCATAACAATCATAGCTGTAAATAGCCTTCGCAATTTTATAAGGTACCGAAAAACAGGAGTTAACAAGACTGTTCCAACACTATTAACGTTAACTCTCACAGCGTTTGCCTCAGGAGCTATGAGCTACATGCTCTTCTCGTCCTCAGGCGAAAGATTCCTGCTGGGAAGAGGATTAATCTTCTTTCTCTTAATGGGTTCAATCTGCATGGCAACATACGTTGCTAGTGCAAATGTTAAACGGTTTAAAATGAAAACTGCAATCGCCTTCATTTTTATAATAATACTATTTTTTTCTTTTCCAATCATATCATACAGCAAGGAGGCCTACAATACTTTCACACCGTCAGCTGATGCAGGACTCAGCTTTCTATCCAAAAAAATTGATCTTTCAAAAAACACTTTAAGCATGACCAACGATCAACAACTCGCATCCTACGCAGACCTCACTAAAGGGTTAAAGTTGATTGGTTTTCCGCCTGACATGTCCTATCAACCGCCTGACGTTGCCGTTTTACGAATTAATTCGTTTTATTTAATGGCAATGCGTTATGATTTGTCTTTAACAAACAACAGCGTCACCACTTTAACCAATGACTTAACGCAAAACCTTGATTATAATCACGTCTACACTAATTCAGCTTTTGAGATCTATGTTAAAGCAAAATAATGTAAAATTGTGAGCAATAACTTGCAAAGTAAAGAAGCTATGGCTTGTTTGTTGCTGTACAACATCAATCACATGTGTTTATATCAAGTTAACTAATACTGTATTCAATCGATAACTAAAATCTTTTTTTGAAAATAGGGAGGAACGATTAAATGCTTTTTTCATTTAAAGCAAGACAGCAAAATAAAATTTTTAACGTTAAAACAAAAGGTTTTCTGATTGTACTAATACTAACGGTTTCCTTAATACCTCTAATTCAGATTCAACCCGCAAATGCTGAACCTACAGCACTGGTTCGAAAATGGGCTGGTTATGTTGCTGGAGGCGGCGAAGCTCTTCTTACTGCAGACGTTTTAACAAATGTTCCCGGAGAAGAAATCTTTCATGCTGGCGGTGGACCTAAACCCATGGAGCCTGGAGGCAGTGTAACATGTCTTAACGGTAGAACTGGAGTAGTGATATGGAAAACTGGAACTGGCGGTTTGCCAGCGATTAACGGTATAGGCGATACTTGTCAGCCTCATATGGTTGACCTTGACAATGATGGCACTCTTGAGCTAGTGGTTGGTCTTCAATCCCCAGCAGGGATTTACATACTGAATGCGGAAGATGGCACAACAATGTTTTCTGATACCACATTAGGTGGTGGACGAATAGATTCCAGTCCTGTTTCTGGAGATGTTGACGGCGACGGTTATCCTGATCTGTATATAGCCATTATGGGTTACGAAGAGCAGCCAACAACTGGAAAGATTATTCATTATGAATACAATGGCGCAAACATTGTTGAAAGGGGACGCGTACAAGTCTGGCATCCATGCGCAGGCGGGCTATCACTATGCGACACTGACAACGACGGCAGAACCGAATTATACATGAACGAACGTGACGTATATTTCGGAGACGGCGCTTGGGGCAGAGGAACTGTTTCTTTCTGGGCAGACACCCTTGAGGCGCGTTGGCAACTCTACGGTTGGGGAGCCAGTAGCAACATACCAATGCTAGCTGATGTTAACAAAGACGGCATAATCGATATAGTTACGACTGACTTAAGTTCCGGCGTCTGTGTCCTTAATTCAACAAATGGACATCCATTAACAAATGACGAGGGGAAACAACTCTACGCTACCCGAATAAGTGGTAGACATAATCACTATCAATCCGCAATTTATGATATTGACCGTGATGGTAATCTTGAGGTTCTAAGTGGCGACGGATTTGAAGGCAACTTTGACTTTGTTTCCATTTTTGACCTTTGGGATTGGACTTTAGACGCACGTATTGACACTGTCACAGCGGTTATGGACGGAGGCCTCGGTGTTGGCGGACGTTCTTGGAAAGGACCAACTGTAGGCGAAGTAACAGGTGATGGCATTATGGATTTGTTGATTGTTACATTTGATCACTTAAATAACGCTAACCAAGGCACCTTACAGGTATACAATTACAACGACATCGATAATACCTTTGAACTAATCTACCTAAACACTGGCTTGAGGCATAGAGCGATTGAGTCGGTCGTTCAAGACGTAGATAAGAATGACGGCGGCTTAAATGAAATTCTTGTACTAACACAAGGTGGTGTAATATACTGTTTTGACACTCCCGGAATCGCTTCAAATCCACGAGCACGAAGTGAAATTCAGTTCTACAGTGAAAGCAGAACAGGAGTTTCTGAATATGTTCCATACGAACGACCATTTGCAGACATTAGCAATCCATCACCCGCAAATGAAGCCTTAGGAGTTTCCACTAGTTTATCTTCACTTAGCTTCACTCTTGACCACCCCTTAGACGAACTAATGAATTATGTAGTTACAAGCCAACCAAACATTGCCTCAGCAACCGTTAACGGTGTAGGTAATGGACCAAAAACAGTAACGGTAAATGGACCATTAACACAAAACACAGTTTACCATTGGACGGTTACTGTAACCGATAGCTCTGGTGATGTTACAGTAAAAGATTATTCGTTTACTACTGGCCCCTTTGTTCCTAACAGAGCACCTACACAGAACCAACCCACTTTATCGGGAATTACTGTATTGGACAACTTGGTTGCTACTCCTCAAAACACTCAAGATGCCGACGGAGACGAAGTCACAAACATCTACAATTGGCTGAAAGACGGCAATTCGATTGCCAGTCTGAATCTACCTTTCGCCACAAGAACTGACCCAGACGATGAATATAGCGGTCTTGCCACGACTAAAGATTACGCATTTGGTGCTACAGGACAAGTGTTTGGTGCAACATGGGTGCCTGACGGAGTAGTTGGAGGCGCCTACAGTTTTGACGGAAACGACTTCATAAGATTCCACGAAACCGGTACAAGCAACAGGTATGACGGCGGCGGCACTAGAAGTGAAATGTCAATTGAGTGTTGGGTTAAAGCTACCGTAACTACCAGCACTGAACGGTTGATTTGGAAACAGGATTACTATCGAGACGAAGAAACTGGACAACCAATATCGTACAGGCTAGATTATCGTAATACTGGCAGTCGATTGGAATTCACCTGGATTGTAGCCATTGGTCCACTTGGAGACGAAGGAGAGTACACCACTTATACACTTGGCCCATACTATTTAACTACGGGACTTACCGATTGGCATCAGATTGTCGTCACCTACAAGTCAGGGGTTGGCTTGAGACTTTACGTTGACGGTCAAGAAGCAATCAACAATTTGAATCCAACTTTAACAGGTAACATACTTAACACTGATGGCCCTCTTGAAATCGCTTTCAGAAGCGGCAGCGACTTCGCAGGACTTTTAGACGAAGTTAAGCTTTATCCCTTTGCAATTTCTCCTGACATGGTATACCAAAACTACAATGACGTAATGAACGGTCTAAGCAGTAGCACGATCTCCAAATACGATACTCAAGTTAACGACCAATGGCGTTGCCAAGTGACACCTAACGACGGCTTAACGGATGGTGCAACAGCAAATACTCCAATTATAACTATCGTGGACGCTTTTAACACTCCACCTGTAGCCTCAAACTTGGTGATTTCACCTGCATCCCCATTGAGCACTGATAGTTTAGTTGCTCAGTACGATTATTTTGATGCTGATGGCAATCCTGAAGTTGGATCAATAATATCTTGGTATAAAAACGGCGTATTAAATGTCTCATCACCTATTTTACCCGCTGGTTATGCAGCCAAAGGCGAAGTGTGGTATTTCAGAGTCACACCTAGCGACGGATTTGACTTCGGAACAACGACTGCTCCATCCCCAGCTGTTACCATCCAGAATGCTCCACCCACATTCAGTTCAGTGATAATTACACCTAATCCCGCACTTCAAGGTGATACTTTAACGGCATCCTGCTACGGATGGTTTGATCCTGACTCAGACAGTGAAGGCTATACTTACCAATGGCAAAAGCTAAACGGAGCAGTTTGGGAAAATGTTGGCAGTGAAAGTTCTACTTTGAGCCCTTCATACTTTACTCAGGGCGACACTGTTAAGGTTATTGTTACAGCTTTCGATGGAGAAACTTTAGGCAACACAATTGAAACCCAAACCGACATCATTGATTCAGACCCGCCAACAACTGGAATCCCAGCTCTTGCATCCAGTTCTGGAACTAACAGGGACGACGATGAGTTAACATGCACTGCAATAAACACTCAGGACCCCGACCTAGATAGCGTCATCAACATTTACAACTGGTTAAGAGGCGGCACAAGTTACAGTAGCTTGTATATGCCGTTTGAGACTCGAAGCGCAACCACAGCAATAGATTACTCAGGACATGAAAATAATGGAGAAATCTCTGGTGCAACTTGGACCGAAGGCGTTATCGGCGGAGCCTACAGCTTTGATGGCAACGACGTAATAACAGTGGCTGACAGCTCAAGCTTGGGTAACGACGGAACCTGGAGCGCGATGACAGTTGAGTACTGGGTAAATCCCTCTGTTGACCAGAAAGGCGGCAGAATACTCAGTAAAAACGGTGAAGGCGCAGGAGAAGAAGGCAGTTATATGACAGGCATAAGCTCAAGCTATAGTTTACCTTCAAACACAGTTTTCTTCGGAGTAATCATTGGCGGTGGATATGAAGAAGCCATCTATCAGGAGACTTCTTCCATGTCTACAGTGATTCCAACAGGCAGTTGGAGCCATGTAGTTGGCACCTACAAGTCAGGTGTAGGCATAAGACTCTACATCAATGGAACCTTAGCATCCTCACTTGACGGAGTAGGAGGCAACATAGAAGCCAGCGTAGATGAACCGCTAATCATAGGCTACGCTTCACCCATTGCAGGAACTACTAACAGGTACTTCAAAGGCAGCTTGGACGAAATACGGATTTATCCCACTGCTTTAACCGATGCACAGATATTCCAGAACTATATTGACCAACAGGATGGATTAAGCGATAAAGTTACACTGGTACCGCAGGAGACTTTAGAAGACCAAAATTGGCGCTGTAGAGTTACGCCTAATGATGGCTGGCAAGATGGAGCGTCAGCACAATCTAACCAGTTGACTATAGTAAGCGGAAACACTAGACCACGCATCGATTGGTACTCGCCAGTACAGTCAGCGTTAACCGTGAATATCGGCGACAGCATTGATTTCAAGCAAATTTCTTCTGATCCAAACGGTAGCCCATTGACTTATTCATGGACGCTAGATTCAGTGCAGATGGCGACAACGCAAAACTGGACTTTTAATGCAGAAGCTGCTTCGACACATGCTGTGAGGCTTACAACTTCTGATGGAACTTCAACTGACTATCAGGAATGGATTGTAAACGTTAATGAAGCGGCAAGCCAATTCAACCTGCAGATAGAAGTAAACGGTCAAGGCACAACTGACCCAGTTATCGGCTCACATAAATATGATTTGGGAACGCCTGTGCAGGTCACAGCAAACGCGGGTGCAAACTACAAGTTTGATCATTGGCTGCTGAACGGAACCAGCTTTGGAACATCTAACCCATGCACTGTTACAATGAATGCCAACTACGTATTGACCGCAGTTTTTGTTGAAAATCAAGTTCAAAATAGTTTTTACTTGGCAGTTCGAGGCATTGATAATTCAATTTACTACCGAAAATACAACACGAACGATAACTCATGGGAAACATGGCAATTGCTGCCAGGATCAACAAAAGCAAGTCCAGCTGCATGCGTCTTCCAGAACCAACTGCACCTAGTCGTATTAGGCATCGATAGCACACTTTGGCATGGTTATGTAAATCTGGAAAACAACCAATTTTCGGGCTGGCAAATGCTAAGTGGTGCGACGCCAAATGTGCCTACTTTAGCCACAAATGGGACATTACTTACTTTAGTAGCGCAAGGATTAGACAATGCTATCTACTTACGCAGCTATCAAAATAACGCGTGGAACGACTGGCATTCGGTTACTACTGGATTAACCGGTGACACTCCTGCAGCAACTTACATTGGTCAAAACCTGCATCTTGCCGTGAAAGGACTTGGCGGAACAGGAATGTATGATGCAATCGTTAGTTGCAACGGTGCAATAATTCGGAACTGGAACCTGTTATCAGGTGCATCGTCATCTGTAGTAACGTTGGCTTCCGAAGCGAATAAAGAATACCTCTTAGCTCAAGGACTAGACAATGCAATATACTACCGGGAATACGACACAGCAAACGACGCATGGAATACTTGGTCAGCACTACCTGGCTTGACATGTGACACGCCCGCAGCAACAGTCACGAACGGTGAGCTTCAAATAGTCGTAAGAGGCATCGATTTAACTCCTCTATGGAAGGGAAGCATCAACACTACAACAAATAACTTTTCAGGTTGGACGCTGCTGGAAGGCACAACACCATCCAAACCCACCCTAACCAGTCAGAGTTAAACAGGAAAGCGCTACTTCAATTAAATCCTCTCTTTTTTACCTTAAAACTATTATTTCCTCGCTAAGTTTGCAACAAACCTTTTTGTGTACCAAACTATAAGAAAAATAACACAGAAACTAAAGGTTGCAAGCGAAATTATACAAGCCATACTGAAGAGTTTTTGCGGTTCATATTCAATTGTTAATTCTACAAGACCAACTTGGTCTATGTAGAACCCATTAATAGAATCATAGAGAATGGATGAGGAAATAAGCTTGCCATTAGCATAACAGACCCACGATGGATCGTACGTTTCTGAAAAAGCCAAAACACATGGAGAAGTCAAGTTCAAAGTGGTCTGGAATTTTG
>CAYMLF010000083.1:0-8718 GCA_964391275.1 uncultured Candidatus Bathyarchaeia archaeon | reverse complement strand
TGACAAGAGACCAAAAACTCGCCAGCATCGGAAAAGACAACATAAAGAGCGTCTAGAGGCACACTTAATCATGCAAGGGCTGGTGTGTTGGACGTAACCCGCCTTTTGGCTTTAGTAGTTATTTCACTCACTTATAGATATCTTACCTTAGTGCCTCTTACATATGGCATAGCAAGTCAGAGAATACTAAGTGCTAAGAGGGTATTGCGCCGCTTTTAGTTCTTGCAGGATTTTATCTTTTATTTCTTTCAATGACTTGTCAAAATGAATATACACAATTCCAGTCATATCAGAAGGTAATTCGACGTTACCTTGATGCAGGCAACAGACACAGTCTCTACCTAATAAACCAATAAAATACCCAAATTCGAGGACAACGTTTTGCCGTGCTCTTCCTCTAAGAACATTTACAAAGCCCTTCATTATTGCTGCAACTGTAATTTCATGCTCCTTGCTTACAAGAGTACGTAGATTCTTTAGTGTTAGAAGCATCCTAACGGCATAATCCTCTGATAAAACCTTTCGTTCATATTGGCAATAGCCTGCATCGTCTGGCGTTAGCAATACAAACGCAAAACCTACATCAGAATGTTTTTCGAGCTTTTCTATTATAGTTCTGCTCCCACTTGCTTGTTCATGTAAAACGATAGGTTCTAGTCCAATGTCTTTCAGAATTGCTTGTAATTCTTTTATTGTTTTGAAGGCTCTACCATGAACAATGAATATTTTATTGCTAAATTTCTTAGTACTTACTTGCGAAGTAATCTTTTGCTTGTCTAACGAGTCCAGAATTTTGGATTTTAAGGTAGGAAAATCCCCGTTTTTTATGTCATTAAAATTGTCCATGACCCACTGAAAATTCTTTCTCTCCAAGTAGTAATTGATAAAATGTAGATGTCGATCAAATTTTTCGAAATTTTTTTCTACAAACTGCTCTTCAAGCAGACCTTTCAAATGCTCAGACCATTCTACTAATCTTCCAAACGCTGTTTTTGTTTGGATGAGGTTTTGACTTTCGATAGCCCCCTCTAGAAGGGGTAGGATATTTTCTATCTTTTCTAATGTGAGAATGATCGATTTCATAAAGATCAAAGATCCAATATATGAGCGCTCAATAAAAAAGGCTTTTCACGAGCGGTGAGTGTTTGTAAACTTTTTTTCATTAAATGTGTTAACAATTTTTATATGCAGACTACTCGATAATCAAAACGAATTTATTAGGAGAGATTCTAACGCGAAGAGCAAGAAGAGATACGTACAATTATACTCTAAGGGATAATCGCAAGGTTGTTTATCATGGCATTACCAACGATCCCGAAAGACGAATTCAAGAGCACATAGACGCAGGAAGAAGATTTAGCTCCTTTACAATTTCTTATCCTTGCTCAAGGGAAGAAGCGTTTAGACGTGAAAGAGAAGCTATTGAAAACTATTGGTACAACCAAGGTAGAAAACCTAGATATAACAGAGTATAAAATAGCCCTTAATTCCTAAGACGCAACGGTATTTTGCGTCTCCATCGGCAAAGCGGAGCGGTCCTGCGAAGCGGCTTAGAAATCAGCATTCAAGTTGAAGCAAATTATTTAATCATTTGAAAAATTAGGTTTCTTGGTCCAATGAAATTCTCCAATCAAAACTCCTTCCCTCAAGATTCTTAGGTCTACTGCAAAACCTTGATAGCGCCCTATTCTTTTCCTTATTTTGTATTCCCTCTCTTCTGCAGGAACAAGATTTGGCAATACGTGATCTCGCTCCTTTATTTTTTTCTTCAAGTACAGATCTGAAATTTTAAGATATACAGAAATGTCTTCCAAAGTAATGTCTAAAGTATTTTTCATTTTTAAAAATATTTCAATTGTATATCCAAATAAAATGTGACGAAAAGTTACTAATTCGACGTTAATTTTCGGGGGATTTTGCTTGATTTCTTCGATTTCCCATCTACTTGGGCGCGATATGACAAAAGCCCCAGATGTGTCCCTTCTCCTGCGATAGCCCAATCCGATAATGAATGTTGGAATAAATCCTATAAATGACCAGATTAGGAAACCTAATAACACTTCTAATGAGTAACCGTATGCATAGAAACTAATCCCCATAAACGCTACCAAAATTGTTCCAAAAACAGATATCGCTGTATACTTTATTTTTTCTTCCTTTGAAATTCCACAAAGCAACCCAAAAGTTATACCAATCAGCATTCCAGATAAGGGAAGTGTGATTTCTAAACCTATGAGAGACATTATTTCACAGCTTGAATAATTCGTTTCAAGCTATAATGTTTTTTGCTATTCTGCATGTTAATCAAGCAACCTTTTAACCTATTTTGTTTTCCCTAATAGGTGGGTTGTGGAAGGCGACCGTTTAGGGCGCTCTGTTGTTTGTGGCATCTGGGCTGATCGCTATCCGCGCCTCCTGTAGAGGGTCATCAGGGTCTTGCAGGACTGCCGTTTCATCGCCTCCAAACCAGTGTCGCTATTTCAATTGCAAGAGTTTGCTTGTTTGAGTTGTGTCTTTTAGGTGGCTGTCTTGTTTGCTAAAAATTGTTTATTTCTGTATGGGCTATGTTGGTGCTTTAATCGCACTGGGTACATGTGTTTTCCACGGAATACGCTGTTCTGTTGCGTTTTTTACCAACATATTAGGCTGCAAATAGTTGATGTATGCAGGAACCTATAGGGGGGAGGGGGCTAGGCGGTGAAAAGGTGCGTTTTGCGGGCTTTTGCGTTTCTGGGTTTTTTCTTAGAGAGGTAGGTGCTATTGGCTGAAAACCAGCACATTAGCATGTTGAAAATCGGTGAGGGGTGTGGCAAAGCTGCGTTTAGGTCAGAATAATTGGCTGATTTTTTAGGGTTTTTTTAATGCCAAAATTGTTTATAGGCTTGTTTGGCGGTTGGTTTTTGTTGGGCGGAACAATGTTCCCTAATGGGCCATGCTAGCGCCCGAAAATGCATTGGAAAGTAAGAGTTGAATTCACATATTTTAGCTGCAACAAAAGATTGAACACGGCTTGCCTGCATGGCTGTTTGCGGTTTTTGTGTGAAGCCGCTTGGAAACGGCGGGTTCTTTATATAGAGGGGGGGGTAGGTCGCACAGAGCAACAGCACCCCGTTCAACATGGCTTTATATAAGGGAGGGGGGGGTCTGCTCAGAGAGACCTCGCACCCATCAACATAGCGTAAATCCGCCTTTATATAAGGGGGGCTATAGAAAAAAATCACAACAGAGCCCAGCAACATAAAAATTCAACCAAACTGCTGGAAATACTATATACTTGATGCTTGACACAATAAAAGCAGAAAAACAAGACGGAAAATAGGGGAAAACGGTGCCTCAAAGTACTCCTTACCTGTTAATCATTTGCGGATTGCCTTCATCGGGAAAGTCTACAATCAGCAGAAACGTGGCTTCCCAGCTAGAAGACAAACATGGCATACCAACCATGGTAATTAGCTCCGACGACTTCCGCAACATGCTCTCACACTCAACCAGCGGCTTCAAACCCGAACGAGAAGCACCCGTAAAAACCCTCTACGAGAAAGCCATTGCAACAGGCTTGGAAAACGGTTTTGTCGTCATCAGCGACGACTTGAACTATTACAAGTCCATGAGAAGCGATTTGCGGCACATCGCCAAACACTCAAACTCTGACTACGACATAGTTTTTGTCGACACACCAGTCGAAGTAGCCCTCAAATGGAACCAACAACGCGACAAACCCCTACCACCAGAACTTATCGAAGAAATAAACCAAAAACTAGACCCGCCAAAAGGCGACTACAAATGGGACACACCCCTCGCAATCGTCGACCCAAGCAAACAAAGCATTGAAGAAATCGCCAACACCATCGTCACTGCGGTTCTCAAGCGGCTACAAAACCCAATCAGGTCCAAACCCAAAAAACCAGCCATAGACGAAAAAACGCAAAGAGCAAGAGGCATCGAGCGGGAAACCCGAAAATCCATGATGGAAGTCATGAAACGCTACAAAAACCCTGACCTCGCCATCTCCCTTTCAAATATCAGAAAAGAAACCGTCAAACAAGCACTCGCAAACGGCTTAAAACCAACCGACGCAGTTGAACTATTCCTCAGACAAGCCAACACAGCAGCCAAAAGCTATGCTCCCGTTGAAGCCAAAGACCTCACACCCATCCACATCGGACTCTTCGGGCACGTCGACCACGGCAAAACAATGATAGCCAAACAACTAACAGAAAAACCCTCAACAGCCGCACTAGACAAAGCCCCAGACTCAGCCAGACGCGGAATGACCCTAGACATGGGCTTCTCCGCCTTCACACTAAACCAGTACATAGTCACACTCGTTGACCTCCCCGGACACTACACATTGGTCAGACACGCAGTAGCAGGCGCAAACATAATCGACGCAGCAATCCTCGTCGTCGCCGCAGACCTCGGCATACAAGTCCAAACCGTAGAACACTTCTCCATAATCAAAAACCTCAAAATAAAAGACCTCATAGTAGCCCTAAACAAAACCGACACAGCCTCCCCAGAACGAACAGAAGAAGTAAAAAAGAAAATCACGCTTCTCCTAAAAGACACCCCATACGAAAAAACACAAATCATCGAAGTCTCAGCCCTAACAGGCAAAGGCATCACCCAACTAAAAAACACCCTACAAACCACACTCACCCCACCAGTCCGCCAATGGATCGGACCATTCAAAATGCCAATAGACCACGCATTCACCATAGCAGGAGTCGGCACCGTCCTAACAGGCACAATCCACCGCGGAAAAATCAAAACAAAAGACACAATCCAAATCAAACCCACAAACAAAAAAGGCCAAGTACGCTCAATACGCTCATTTGGCGAAGACAAACAAGAAGCAAACGCCGGAGACAGAGTCGGCATCGCCGTCAAAGACCTAAAACCCGACGACACCCACAGAGGCTACATAGCCGCCACACCTGACTCAATCAACTCCACAAACCGCATAATAACCGAACTAGAAATAGACAAATTCTACCAACGCCCACTCACACCCTACACCGACGTAAACGTGTTTGTAGGCTCCTCAGAAGTGCTGGGAAACGTTATGCCCGGAACCATGGAAAACAGCAAATTCATCGTAACCGCCTCAATGAAAGCTCCTGAAAAATCCCTAGTATACATTGAACTGAGAAAACAAGTGGTGGCGGAAAGAGGAGACCACGTGCTACTGATGAACCCTGGACTCCAAGCCCGCGAATTTCGAATAATCGGAGGAGGAAGAATCACACAAACAGGCAACAAACCAGAGTTCTTCTCAAAAAAGATTAAGCAAGGAACTGTAGGGCAAAAAAGACAAGCCAACGAGTACCCAGTAAAGGGGCTTTTTGGCACATCGGAAGCTGCCCACAAATTCGTGGGAGAACAAGTTGTTACTGCCTCAGGAATCAGAGGCGAAATCAAATCCTCACTGGCGTCAGGTGAAGTCTTGGTTAGCTTCAAAGAAGAAGTGCCTGAAGGTGCAAAAGTGTTTTTCTACATTTATAAAAAACTAAAAAGCAAATAGCTTTTACGTCACCGATTTTTTAAACCACGCCATGCCAATCGCAGCTACAACAACCGCTGCAGCCACTGCCACTGGGTTAATGTATTGCATTGTAACGTAAAATGTTAAGCAGGATATGAAAACCATTAAGATGACTGCGGTTGTAACGGCAAGGCTTTTACTACTCATCACTTTTTAACCTCTGCTTTCTTGTTTCAAGTGATAAGTGGTTGGCTTGTGATTTAATTCTAAGCTTTAGAACAAAAGTTTCAAATCGTAGACAGGTTGATGTTTGATTGTTTCGTATCCGTCTTTATATAGGGTTGAAAAAATGTGCTAGGGGATTATGTTTCCTGATAGGTAAGTTGGAAACGCCTGGGTCACTTTAACCTTGATTGTTTTTCCAAGCAGGTTTTCTTGGCTTTTAACCGCGATTGGTTTGTAGGCAAAATTGCGTCCCACCCACGAATCCTTCATCTTGCCTATTTCATCAATCAAAATTTCTCCGCTCCAGCCAATCCACTGCTTGTTTCTTTCAAACGACAACTGCTTAACCAATAGTGTGGTCAAGGTGCTTCGGCGTTTGATTTCTTCAAGCATGACTTTGCCCTCTTTCATTTCGGCAGCAGCGGTTTTTGGTCTGGCGAAAAATTTTGAGACGTTAGTTATGTCAGGTTTTATTTCTCTTAGAAGTTGTAGCGTGTTTTGGAATGCTTGATTGGTTTCGCCTGGAAAACCCACGATGACGTCGGTTGCCAGCGTCAAGTTTGGAAACGCTGTTTTGAACGCTTGGATTGATTCTTTGAATTGTTGTGTTGTGTAGAATCGACGCATATTTTTGAGGATTTGGTCATCGCCGCTTTGGACTGGGAAGTGTAGGAACTTGAAGATTTTTGTGCTTTTGTAGGCTTGGATTAGTTCGTTTTGCATGTCAGTTATCATGTTGGGAGTCATCATGCCGACTCTTACTTTGAAGTTGCCTTCGATGTGGTCTATTTCATTTAGCAGTTGGGGGAGTGTTGTTCCGTTTTCTCTGCCGTAGCATGCTGTGTCTTGTGATGTAATCCAGAACTCTTTGATGCCCGATGCTAAATCAGCTTGTATTTTTTGAGTGATTTCTGGGATGCTGTAGCTTTTTAGTTTTCCTCGTGCGAAGACTACGCAGCAGTAAGTGCATGATCCTAGGCAGCCGTTGTTGATTGGTAGTATGCTTATTATTGGGTTTGTGTTGATTTTTGGCAGTGTGAGTTTTGGGGTTTCTTTTTGGTCTTGGAGGTTTAGGTTTTTTTCTCCGGCGATTACGTTTTTGACTATTTCGGTTATGTCTTCGCCGATTGCTGGTCCTGTGACTGCGTCGAAGCGTGTTTCGTTTATGAGTCGTTCGTAGCTGATTTTTGGGAGGCATCCTGTGATTATGATTTTTTTGCTTTTTGGGGTTTGTTTGATGGCTTCGATTATGCGGTTTTCGGTTGGTCCTTTTACTGCGCAGGTGTTGAAGATTAACAGGTCTGCTTCGGCTTCGTGTTTGGTTAGTTCGTATCCTGCTTTTGTTAGGCATCCTGCTATGACTTCGCTGTCTGAGGTGTTTGCTGAGCAGCCGTATGTTTTTATGTTAATCTTCATGGGTTCACGTCTTGTTATACCGTTAGATGGTTCATCAAGTATTAAAAAGTTAGAGGTTCTTTGGGGTGGTTATTGACAGATACTTGCTATGTGCCTTGTTGGTTGTTTATATTGTGTGGAACCAACATGTTATGTGCATATTTGTTTCATGATATGTACAGGTATATCTTATAAAAGCAGTGTATTGTTTCACCAGTAGTGGGAGCGAGTTACCGATGAAACTAATTACGCTGTATTTACCTGAAACTTATATTAAAGCTTTAGACCAGCTTGTGGATGAGCGGTTTTACCCTAACCGTGCTGAAGCAATCCGGGTTGCGATTCGTGATTTAATTAGTGCTGAAGTTTGGAGGCGTAAAGGCGTTGACTAAGAACTTGTCTGAGGATGCTTTGAAGTGTAATCTTGAGGGTGCTAAGGTTGAGGTTGTTCCGCAGATTCTTGACAATACGGGTGTTCTTTGCGATAGTTTGCCCCTTGCGGCGCGACCTGAGCGTAAACTCAAGGTTCGGGCGGTTAAGTCAAGAGTGAAGGTGTCTGTTAAAAATAGTAGGTTGGGAAAAATTACGCGGCAACTGTATGATTTAGAGAGTGGTTGTGAACCTGAGAAGGTCTTAAACATCGATTTAGACCTATACCAAATGGAAGATTACTAAGCTTCTATTCCCCCAGTTTTAGGGACTTTTAGTAAAATTCTTATTTGCTTTCTTAATGCTTTGTTGTTATGAGTAGAATTGTTGAGTTGGTTCGTGGGGATCTTAAGGCAGCGGTTGATGAGAAAACCAAAAGTGGTGCTCAGAGATATTTTAAGGAAGCCATAACGGTTTATGGCGTAAACACTGCAACTGTAGCCAAAATCGCTAAAGAGCGTTGGAAGCAGGTTAAGGGTTTAGAGAAGAAGCAGATTTTTGCTCTCTGCGAGGAGCTGTTTGCTTCGGGCGTTATGGAGGAGGCGTTTGTTGCTTCTGATTGGCTGCCCAATATTGCCGCTCATTTTGAGCGGTCTGATTTGGAGACGTTTAAGCGTTGGATTCTTGGCTACATTGATAATTGGGCTAAATGCGACAGTTTCTGCAACCACACTGTAGGCGATTTTATGATGAGGTTTCCCGATTGCGTTTGTGCGCTTAAAGAGTGGGCGAAGTCGGGGAATCGTTGGCTTCGGCGTGCATCTGCGGTTTCGCTTATTGTTCCCGCGAAGAAGGGCATGTTTTTGGGGGAAGCGTTTGAGATTTGCGATTTGCTGCTGTTGGATGGGGATGATTTGGTGCAGAAGGGTTATGGTTGGCTGCTGAAGGCGGAAACCGAGAAGCATCCAGGTGAAGTGTTGGCGTACGTTTTGAAAAACAAGTCTGTTATGCCAAGGACGGCTTTGCGGTATGCCATTGAGAAGCTGCCTGTAGAGCAGCGTGAGCAAGCGATGAAAAAAGACTAGTTTGCTTTGTTGTGATTTTTTCTCTAACCCCCCTTATTTATAGTCTAGTCAAGTGTTGATGTGGGTTTTTGAGGGGTTGTGTGTTTGTTGGATGGTTTTTTGTTTGGTTGGTGGTTTGTTGGGTTTTCTGCTGTTTCTTTGGGCAGTTGCCGTGGTGAG
>CAYMLF010000082.1:0-8926 GCA_964391275.1 uncultured Candidatus Bathyarchaeia archaeon | reverse complement strand
CACTGGCAAAGTTTTAATCTCCCTTCCACACTTTTAATGGCGGCGATGGATCTTAAGCGGTGGGTTAGGGGTCCATTACATCCGTAAATCCTCTACATGACGGGCTGACATCTACAGTTGAGGCGTCAAAGGCCGCTTGAGCTTCCCTTTCCGAAACGTTGATTATCCGTCCTTTGGGGCTGGCGGTCAATGGGCAGCTTTCGTAGGAGAGTTGTTTCATTGTTCACCAGGTGAACCTGGCTAGGCTCGGGAGAGAGCAACCTAAGTTTGGACGTTATGCGCTCAAGGGGGTGCGGGTATGAGTGTAGGGTTTGGAGGCTTTGGCGGAGTCTGGGCGTCGAAGTGTAGTGGTCCATCGCTACTTATTCTTTGTGGGTTTCTGCTTTTGTTTTGGTTTTTTTGGGCTGAGGCGTTTAAAAAGAGTTAAATTCACTTGTGGTAACTATATTTTCTGGCGATAGAAATGTCTTTAGAAAGCGTTGTTGAGGATTTTCCTTTGTTTAATGAAAAGGAGCAGAAAGAGCGTTTTCTTCTGGTTTTAGGGCTTCTTGCATCCCGGACAGTTACGCTTGCTAAAGCTGCTGAAATTTTGGGCATGTCGCGTTCAGAGTTTTCAGGGCTGCTTAAAACTATTGGTTTTCAATATAGTTACTTGGATGAAAAAGAATCAAGAGAAGAAGCAAAGGCTAGTAAACGCTTGCTTAAGAAGCGGTGCAGTTGAAAGTAGCTATAGATAGTTCAGTTTTGCTAGCGCTGGGTAAACTTGGCTACCTTAAATTAGCCAGTGAGTTGTTTGAAAAGCTTTTTTTGGCTGAAGCTGTTTTTGCAGAGATAAGCGGAGATGAGATAGCAAAAGACCTCTCTAAGTTAAGGGATGCAGGATTGGTTGAAGTTGCTAAATGTTCAAACACCCAGCTTTTTTACATGTTATCGTCAAGTCTCGGAAAAGGCGAGGCGGAAACAATAGTTTTAGCATTGGATTTGAAGACTGACGCAGCGTTGCTTGATGATTTAAGAGCACGTAAAATGGCAAGGCGATTAAACGTTAAAGTAATAGGCACGCTGGCTGTGTTGAAAGCTTTGCTGGATGCGGATTTAATAAAAGAGAAACCTGAGGATTTATGTCAGCGGTTGATGAATCAGGGCTTTTGGGTTGACGCAGGATTATGTCTCAAAATACTTAAAACAAAATAGGAATATGCTTTTTTTCAACTAGATTTTGGAGAGTTTAGGGCTTGAAGTTAATAGGCAAAGTCTGGGTGTGGAAGTGTAGTCCATCGCTACTTGGTTTTAGGGGTTTTGTAGTGGGAGTTTTATGGTGAAGGTTGTGCCTTTGCCGGTTTGGGTTTGGAAGGTGATTGTTCCGTCTTGGGCTTCGATTAGGCGTTTGACGACGGCTAGTCCGAAGCCTTGTCCTTTGGATTTTGTGGTGAAGAGTGGGGTGAAGAGTTTGGTTTGGATTTCTTGTGGGATGCCTTGGCCTGTGTCGTTGATGTTTATGCATGCGTGGTTGTTTTGGCATGTGGCTGATATTTTTAGGGTTCCGCCGTTTGGCATGGCTTGGACTGCGTTTTGGATTAGGTTGATTAGGGCGCGTTTTAGCATGGAGAAGTCGGCTGGGAAGGTTGGGAAGTCTTTGGGGATGTTTATGGAGACTTGCAGTTTGCTTGGGATGTTCACGATCAGCAGTGCTTCCTCTATGGCTTGCTCTATTCTTATTGTGTCACTGCTGGGGTTGAGGGGTTTAGTGTAGTCTTGCAGGTCAGCAACGATTTTGTCAATGTAATACAGGTTTTCTTCGATGCTGACAATGTTTTCCTGCAGGTACTTTTTTGCGACCCCATCAGGTAAGTTGTCGATTTCGTCTTTAGCTAAAAAGAGTTCACCTGCGATGGCTTGCAGTGGATTGCGGATGTCGTGTCCAACCATGCCTGCAGTTTGCCCAATCGCTGCTAAACGTTCAGCTTGGCTTAGCTGTTTGGCGCGTTCCGCGGCGAGTTTTTCCATTTGGCTTGCGTATGCTTCAAGCAAAACAGCGTTTTGCTCCAGTTTAATTTGATTTTTTTTGCGTTCAGTTGTTTCTAGTAGCGAAAAGATGAAGCCTTCAACTTTTCCCTGTGCGTCTTTTACTGGTTGCAGTGTCCAGTCCCAATAGGTTATGCCTCTGCTTTTTTGGTCTGGATAAATGAAGGGTTTGTCTTTGTACTCTACTGGTTCGCCTGTTTCCCGCGTTTTTTTGAAGATTTCTTCATTTTCTTTATCTGGGTACAGTGTAAAATGGTTTTTTCCAACCATCTCTTGAGGCGTGTAACCGCAGCTTTTTGCGTAGGTTTGGTTTACTCGCACAAAATTAAAGTCTCTATCAAGATAGACTAGATGGAAGTTTTTTGAGCCATTCATCACTTTTTGCAGTAGAATTCTTTCTTTTTCGAGCTCTTGCTGTATCTTTTTCATCTCATTAATGAGACTGAAATAAACTCTTACATTTTGGCTTTTTGGGACAAGTATGTATTGGGTTAAAAACCAGTTTCCGTTTATTTTAACATCTTCTTGGATGCTGTTTTGAGCCTTTAAACGGTTAACTGTTTTGTTCCAGTCATTAAATACTGGGTAAATAGTGCCTTCTTTTTCTAGGGTTGAGAAATATTTTTTTGTTGCTGGGTTGGCGTATAGTAGTTGGCCTTCAAAGTTTGCTTCTATGATTGGGTTTGGATTTAGCATTATAAAAGATGCGAATAGTGAACTTTTCGTTTCTTTTGGTTTGCCATGATTTGACATCTATTGTGGTGCCCCTAAAAGACCCATATTCACCTTTGGCTATGTAGAATATTAAGATTTTTAGGGAAATTAAATATTCTGTTTTTAGGTGAAAATTGCTATTTGTTTCCCTACCAAATGTGAATAGGAGTGGTTAAACAAGTTTTTAATCAAGGTTGGAGTTGCCGCTTTTTCAATCTTTTATGAATCAATATAGTTGCCACAATAGCAATTACTGGCAAAAACACGGCTAGGACTAATATGGTTGGAAAACTTGAAAATTCTTGTGGGGTTCCAATCGAAGGCATTTCAAGTGCCTTGAACTCTATTGGAGTTCGTAGTGGGTGACGGTCTATGTTGCGGTAAGCTATTTCATATGTTGCACCTTCGACGTTTGAGTTATGGTCGCTCCAGAAGTTACCCATTGAACCGTTGTCCCATGCGTTATAGCTGGGTGCGTACTGCGGAAACACATTGGAGCTTACGTTGTAGTCCTTATCTCCCTTCCAAACAAATCTTCCTTTAATCGAGACTTGAACGCTGCCGTTGTTGTTATCTATGAAATTGTTAAGGTAGAAGCGGCTGTCTCTTATGTCACAGTATACTATGATGGCATGATTGCTGTTTTGGGCAAAGTTGTTTTCCGTTATAGAACACTCGGAAAGTTGACCCAAAACGGTGCCCATTTCTATGCCTATATTATTTTTTGATAGGTCATTTCCGGTTATCGAAGCGTTCGCGGCGTGTGTGAAAGATATTCCGCAATTTCCATTTTGTTTGATTGTGTTTTTGTGGATGATTGAGTTAGAGGCATCCCAGAAATAAATTGCGTGTTGCCCATTTTCTTTAATGTAGTTTCCTGTGATGGTGGTTCCTATTCCTGCCTGTATTCCACAGCCATTATTCTCGATTATTTGGTTGCTTGAAATAACGGTGTTTCTTGAACTAGCGCTGTTACCTGCGTTGTTTATTCCGCCTCCATTAGCCTTGATTAAGTTGTTTGCGATGGTATTGTTGTCTGAGTCGTAATTTTTGATTGAATAATCGCTGTTCTTGAGTAGTTCATTGCCGATTATCGAGTTGTTTATTGACTTGCTGAGTATTATGCCGATTTCGTTTTCTTCTAAGGTGTTTCCGTAGATTTTGCAGTTGCTTGAGTTAAACAGTGCTATTGCTTGATAAGTGTGCTTAATTTTTAAATTCTGAATTATGATGTTGCTACATCCTTCAAGATAAACCATGCTTGCGTCGGCTGGCACTGTTATGTTTTGCTGGTTAATTATGTAGTAGATTGGTTTGCCATTGATTGTGTTTGACGAATCTACGTCGTTTTTCCCACTCGTATCTGCAAAGTTAATACCGTTGTTCTCCATTCGGTTATTTCTGAAAAAGTTTTCCGAACCGGAAAAGGTTATGCCCAATTCATTATCTGTTACTTGGTTTCTTATCATTCTGCATTTTATGCCTCCATTGATGTATATTCCCTTGGTGTTGTTTGAAACATGGCAATCACTGACAGTGCAGTTGGTTGGTCGGTTAGGGTTCGGGTCATACCATAGGAAACCGCCTGAACTATTATGTCCAAGCAGAATTCCAATTTGAAAATTTTCTACTTTTACATTTTTATGGTAACTGAATCTTTGTCATATGCTGCAATACCTACTAAATCTCCCTTTCCTTTTACCGTGAAACCTGCACCATCAAAAATAATGCTGTCATCCATCAGTGTGATTGTTCCTTCTATGTTTTCTGTTAGGGTGAATTTGGTTCCGTCCCAGAGGATACTTGGGACACTGCCTTCTCCGTCACTGTAGAGTTTATAGTCTTGAAAGGTCCTTTGAGGCACATTAGCAGCGTTTGCTTCGGGTAAGTTGCTATTAACAAAAATCGTTGAAGCAAACAACATTAATGCAAAGATTATTAGTAGTATCTTTTTCACTGCTTATCCTCAAGAAAACCTCCATGTAAATGTTTTAAAAGTATTTTCGTCAAGGAATCTTGACTAAGCGTTCAAGAAAACAATTTATTCAATTCTTTTTGCATTGGTAATTGTGGTATTCCAAAAAAGATAGGTTTTGGTTTGGTTTGCAAAGCTGAAGCGTTTTAGGGCTTCTGCCAGTTGTGTGGTGGTGTAGTTGGCGATTTTTTGGGTGAATTCTTCGTGTTTTGGGTAGATGTTTTTTGTGCAGGCGAGTTTTCGGCGTATGCTGGCATCATGCCTTGAGAGTTCCGTTAGGATGCTGAATATGGGTTGTGTTCCTATCTTTGCGATTTTCTGCTCATTATAGCTGGTCGAAGCCATTAGTGCCGAGTCAAAACCTAACTCTTCAAGTTGCTTAAGGGCGGTTTTAACGTGCTTGCTGGGCTGGCTTTCTGCCAGTTTCTGCATTCCCGCTTTCTCAAAAAACGGGTTGTATTTTGCCATGACCGCGACAGTTTCTACATGCGTTGTTGGGGCAAGTTTGAGTGTTTCAGCCACGATTTTTGCTCCTAAGCCAATGCTGCGATACTTGGGGTGAATAACCACTCGGCTAATTGTGCTCACTTCCGCGTTAAGCTGAACTATGTTTCCCTTCCAAACCTTTGCCCTGCCAAAACACATCGGCGAAGGATTACTGTAAACGATTACTCCACACAATTCGTCTTTGCGTTTTAAGGTAAAGATTTTTCTTGTTGGCGGAAGTCGGCTTGTGCGGTAGTGGAATTGACTTAAGGCTTTGTAGTCTTCTTTTGTGCCTTGCTGTATGTGCATTTGGCGTGCAAGTGAGCAAGCCTTGGCTTTGGCGCTTGGGTAATATTGTATGATGACTTCTTTGCCGTAACGCTTGTGAATGTGAACGTTTGGCGCAAAATCCCTGAGCAAATCCGTGTGTGTTGTTGCCGCGATTACTGCTTTGCCCAGTTTTCGCGCTTGTTTTTGCAGGTTGTAGGCGAGGATTTTTGCTGTGTCGCGGTCAAGCGTGCTTGTGAACTCGTCGAGTATCCAAAACGGCTTGTCTGATGCGGCTAGCAGTGCGGTTTGGTAGCGGTGTTTTTGTCCATCGCTGAGCTGCCTGTATGGACGCAAGAAAAGGAAGGCGTCGTTTAAGCCTACTTTGCTTAATGCTTCTATTGCTTGTGTGGTGTTTTTGCCGACTGTTTCGATGATGTGTTTGTCTGGGTCTGTTTGGGTGTCTTTGGCGTCTGCTGCGTCTGCGCCCAAGTCTGCTTTTAGGGCTTTTAGCAGGGCAGATTTGCCGCTTCCGCTGTCGCCCGTAATCAGCAGATGTCGGTGGGGCGGATTTGGATGTTGACGTTGTCGTAGAGGGTGAATTTGCGTGTTTGGTCTGTGCCCAAGCCGAATGCTTCTGCGACTTCTTTGGTGCGCTGTGTCAGGGTGGTTGGGGCGGTTTCGTAGCTTATGCTAATGTTAAAGGTGCCTGTTTGGCGGTTGTAGGTGCGTTTTAGCTGGTGTATGTGGAAGTGTTCGGGTCTTCTGCGCGTCAACGAGTGCTGCCTCCGATTCGGTGGGCTAGCAGTTTTTGTTTTAGTGTTTGCAGTCGGTTTTTACTTTTGCTGGTTTTGGCTACTACCCATAGTTTGGGTGTAACCTGAGTTTTTGCTGCGTAGACGGCTAGTGCAAGTGCCCAAAGCATGTCGTCGTGAGTGTTAGGTGGATGGTTGAAGGTTAATTTGCCGTTTTTGCTGTAGCTGTATTGCTGGTCGTTGATTTGTTGGCAAAGCTGCTTGTTGTAGGGGATTGCTAAGTTGTTTTGTTCCATGACAAGTTTGAGGTGGGTTAAAAGTTCGGTTTTTGCATCTTGGGTCAGTTTTGTTCCTTCTGCACAGTTTACGCCTTGTTCTTGAAGGTTCTCTAAGATGGGTTCTCCGATTCCTGATTGGTCTGTGAGGAGTTTTTGGAAGCGATATTTTTCGTCTGCCCTAACTATGGTGTTTATGACTTCTGTATAGGGCATTTGAAGCGGAAACTGATGATTGTAAACTAGTTTGAGCGTGTCGTTTTCTTTTTGGATTACGGCTAGTGCGCTGTGGTCTTGGAGTTTGCCCAAGTCTAATCCTGCAAAGTATTGTCCTTTTGGAATCTGCTGTTCAAGGGTTGCGTATGGTTCAAGGTTTAGCTGCTGGGCTTTTTCTATGCATTTGCGGATTAGTTCTTGCTGGAAGTAGCTGGTTGCTGCTTCGGTGAATTCAGCTTTGTATTCTCGCATGTAAGCTTCAGAGGTCATGTTTTGCTGCATTTCGGATAGGAATTCTTGTGGGATAAGCGGGTTTTCTGCGCTGGGGATTTTGTGTGTGCTGTATTGTGGGTTTAGGAAGGCTTTGTAGAAGAAGTGGTTTTTGTCCCATGGAGTTGAAAGCAAAATTGTTGTGCCTTTGGTTGTGCTTATCATTGGGTAAATGATTTCTGTAATTATTGATTCAGGGATAAATGATGCTTCATCGCAGATTGCCAAGTTGGCTGTGTAGCCTCTAAGAAGATGTTCACTGCATGGTAAAGCGATTAATTGTGATTGGGTGGATAATTGTATGATTGTTCGGGTTTTACGTGTTATGCTTCTTTTTAGGTATTTGTTTGAGTTCATAAAACCCAAGATTTTATCGAACATAATCATGCTTTGACGCATTGAAGGGGAAACAATAAGGGTAGTTGTGTTTGGGTGGGTAAAGGCATAATGGATTGCTTTTGTGGCAATCGTTGTTGTTTTGCCTGTTTGTCTTCCCATACAAGCGACAATGCGTTCTGATGGGTCGTTTAGGAGTTTTTCTTGATAAGAAAAAGGCTTAAAATTTAAGATGCCTTGTGCAAAAAGGGCTGGGTTAGCTTTTAGAAGCTCTAATGTTTCTTTGCTTATCTCTTGCATCTTTGCTTCAACCTCTTTGCCAACTTTACAGCGCTTGTGTCGATTTCGCTTAGAAGTTTGGCTAGGTCTTGGGAATCATCCTGTTTTCCGTGAAGCTTTAGAAGTACGCTTAAAGTGCGAACATGACTTGCAAGAGTTTGGTAATAGAAGGCTTGTTGATGCTTGTGAGTTGGGTCATCGGCTAGTTTTTGTAGTTTGTCGATGATTTTCCATTCTGTGTTAATGAGGTCTTTAGCTGTTCTGACCTGTTGCGAATTTTTTTCTATACCCCCCTTATATATAGGGTCAATGGAAGGCTGAACTGGTGGTTCACTCACTGGTTTACTTTCAGTCACACAAGCACCTTCTTAGCTCTTTTGAGAAATCAGTATTCCCGTAATCGTGCCCGCCAAGCCCGTTATGGCTGCGAAGACCTCGCTGTTCCACGTGCCCAGTAGCGCCAAATGGGCAATCTCAATCGCTGACAGGCAGAAAACCAGTGCAATCGCGAATTTGGTGCCCAACACCAGCCGTTCACTGGGCGACACTTCCTCTGCGGTGGCTTCTGTGTTCTCCTGCAACTGCGTTTTATTGGTGATTCGCCGCGTCAACGCACGCCGTACCCAATCCGTCAATGGTTACGCACCCTCCTCTGGCGTCGGCAACGCCCAAAACTCACCGACTCGCTCTTCACCTTCGTATTTAACGTGAAGCTTTTAAGCAGAACCTGCGCCTCCTCGGCGTCCACGTGCTGTTTGGCGATGACTTCGGCGCTGGTTGCCCACGGCAGCGGCACCGCGGTGTAGTCGATGTCGTAGAGGCCGTCGCTGTAGCGGAAGCAGTTCTGCGCCAAGATGATGTGCTTGCGTTTCTGTCCGAGTTGGCCGATGAATATGCCCCAGCTTTTGACGGGCACGTCGATGCCGCCTATGCCGTTGCTTAGGCTTTTGCCTATGCTGGCGTCACTCCATTCGATTAGGACGAGATCGCCTGTGGCTAGGTTTTTGATTTGGTTAATGATTTCTTTCATGGTTTATCTCCAAACTTGGTTAATGATTGTTTTTCAAGAAACTAAGGAGTGGATTGTAATATTTATAGAATTTTCACAAAATAAATACCTAATTTTCAAATAATTATCGCAAATATCGCATAATATATGCATGAAAGAATAAGGCAATTAATACCGTAAAAAAAGGAAAAGAGAAAGGGCAGCCTAATCTGTGTTAGGCCTTTGCCTTATCTTCCTGCTTTGCCTGTTTGGCTTTAAGCTCAACATTCTCCTTCTTAAGAGCAGCATTTGCATCCACCAGAGCCTTCATGACAACGTT
>CAYMLF010000081.1:0-8931 GCA_964391275.1 uncultured Candidatus Bathyarchaeia archaeon | reverse complement strand
AAACTAACAGTTCACGGCTTGTTTTAGCCTTAGACTTTCCCTATCAAAACCCGCTAGACCGCCAAGCATTAGCGTTGAGGGCTGAGAAGGTTATCGAGCAAGTTTACCCCTACATCTGCGGCGTAAAAATCAACAATCACCTGCTTTTGCCGCTTGGCTTGTTCGACGGCATCAAACCGCTTATCGAAAAAATCCATCAACGAGGGCTTGTGGCGATTATGGATGCCAAAGTCAACGACATAGGCAACACCAACCAAGTTATAGCAGAATACTATTTTGCCGCTGGGTTCGACGCGGTAATCGCTAACCCATTCATCGGTTGGGAAGACGGCTTAAAACCAATAATAGAAGTCTCCAAACGTCTGGAACGCGGCGTGATTCTGCTCACTTACATGAGCCATAAAGGCGCAGTTGAAGGCTATGGGCAAACAGTAATTGACCCAGCTACAGGCGCAAAAGTGCCCCAGTACATGTTGTTTGCCAATAAAGCTTTGAAGTGGGGCGTTGACGGAGCCGTCGTCGGCGCAACAGTGCCTGAAAAAATCAAAGAAATAAAGGCTGTTTTAGGCGATGACGTGCCGATTTACTCGCCTGGTGTAGGCGCTCAGGGCGGAAGCGCTGAGGTTGCGCTTAAAGCAGGCTCAAGCTACTTGATTGTTGGAAGAGAAATCGCCTCTGCGGAGAACCCTGCTCAAGCTGCACGTAAACTATGGGATTCAATAAAGGGAGTTTAAGCGGTTTATCTGCCGCGTTTGCCTTCCCATAACTCCTTCTTTAGCAGGTCACGTACGGCGCTGCGTATGACGCTGCTTCTGCTTGGATACATGTTTGCTCTTACAAGTTCATCTAAGCCTTCTAAGTAGGCTTCTGGTAAAAGTACAGTTACAAGTTTCATTTAGTGTATTCCCTCAAACTATGTTATGTTTATAACATGCCTCAAATATAAGATTTAGCGCTATCTAAAAAAGAAAAGTTAGATGAGGTCTTTTGAGTTTCTAAGCGTTTTCATCGCGCTATTGAAGGCTTTAGGCATGTCATCTATGAAAACTGATTGGCGTTTAATTCCTTCCTGAACAGCGCCTGCAGCCAACAAACTTGTCCCAAGAACGTCACTTACGAACGGTTCAGGAAAAACTATCAAGGCTAATCCAGCTTGAATAAGCAGAGGCTTGCGCCCATTTTTCCACAGGTTCTTTGTTTGACCAACGTTTGGACCCACAGATTTGAGTGAATTAGAAATTTCGACTCGTTCCCTGCTCATTGCCGTCATTTCCTTAACGGATTTTGTTAGGGCTTTGAATTCTTCAACCTTCATAACTCATATCTCCTTTGCGTGTATTTACCTGTCAGTTATCAGAAAAAAGCTTATGCCCCCAAAAACACCATGCAGCCAAAGAAGCAAGCATCAAAAAGTCCCTTTTTTTATAGTTCAGACCCTAAATTTTGCACATACCCATTGGCTGGTTTAATCATAATTAATTAAATGTTAAGCAGCAAGCACTATGGAGATTTCAACGGTGGAAACTTGCTACAGTAGGATTCATGAGTGGGAAAAATGCTTTCCACACGGGCTAAGCGTTTTTTACTGTTAATTCGGTCAACAAGTTTGAGAACATCTTGAGCTTTGCCAAACTTCTCAGTTGCGCCGTCTTCACGTTTGCGCTCAACCTTGATGCAGTCGTCAACCATACAGATTAACACGCATGCACCACAGTAAACACACAAGTCTTCAATAATGCCTACTCCGCCAGTGGTCCAGTACAACGCGTTTGTAGGGCAGGCTTTAATACAATATTTACATTGACCGCCCACGCAGGTAAACTTGTTAATGCTGATTTTTCCGTCTTTAAAGAGTTCTTTGATGCCTGTGGGCGCTAAAAGTTCTTCTCGCCGCTTCTTTTTTTCGTCCTCTTCAGCCTTCTCAGCAGTCTCCTCTGAAAGCAAACTGAATATGTCATAGGATTTGTTCTGCGGCATCAGAATCACCGTCTACTGTGCGTGGTTACTGCGTATATCATTTTTGAATTATAATTACTTATCCCGCTTCCAAAACAAAAAACCCATAAAAGAAACAAGATTAGCAATACATCGACCGCTTCGAGGATGATTTGGCGACACGCTCTCCAAGTGTACACTAAGGTTTATCGACTCAATTTTCACAATGAGCGCATATGGAGAGAGGCATTTGAGATGGAAACTAATCGCTCTTGGAACAACCACCTCGCTGACATTAACGCTGCTTCTGTTCGTTAGCCTATTAGCTTCAGGCGCTATCGTGACAACCACGTCTGTTTCATCAAGTGGAGTAATTTCAACGGCAAACCTTGGAATCTACTCAGACAGTGCATGCACCCAAAAATTAACCTCAATCAGCTGGGGAAACCTGTCGCCAGGCAACTCAGTATCTAAAACAGTGTACGTTAAAAACACAGGAAACACAGCATTAACCCTACGCATGACAACAACAAGCTGGAACCCCACAGCAGCTAACGGTCCCATAAGGCTTAGCTGGAACAGGGAAAACACAGTACTGGCTGCAAACCAAGTCACCACTGCAACCCTAACCTTGACCACGCAATCAAGCATAAGCGGCATAACAACGTTCAGCATGAACATTGTTGTATCAGGCAACGCGTAACCCAAAAAATCGCTCTTCAATCTTTCTTTTTTTCCAGTTTTGCGAATTAGCGCTCTCACGCTTGCAAAGCAGGTTTCTCAACTCTTGAGAATTAAGCTTCGCAAAAACAAATCATAATGAACTAACCGCTAAAGTACACTTTGCAAAAACGCTCAAATTACAATTAAAACACTACAAGCATCAACAGCACTTGAGGAGAGAAAAACATATAGTCAGAAGATCAGTACTTGACAAGATTTTCAGAGAGATGCTAAGCATACGCTGTAGACTCGACGACCTCGAAAAGAACGTCTCAAACTGGAACCCTAAACCCGTTGAAATCTCCGACGGCAAGCTTCTGCTATTGCCAGACCACCTTAGAAAATCCTACTTAACAGTCTTATCAAGAGGCGAATGCAACGCCACAGACGTGTCAAACCTAACAGGCAGATGCCGAGCAGTTGAAAGCAACTACCTAAACCAACTAGCCAGAATGGGCTGGCTAAATAAACGCAGAGTAATAAAAACAATAACGTTTAGAGCAGTCCCAGAAATAATGCAGAACGCAACAACAAACAAAGAAGACGCTAAAGAAAAACTAGAAATCGCCTAACTCTCTCTAAATTATTTTTTCTTTCGACTCTTAATCGTGACTTCACTGTTAAAACTAGAGTACAATTCTGGTTCAAAGGAAGGCTTTTCTTTTGCTGTTTGCCATAACATATCAAAATACGCTTGGACAAGAGCTATCAGGCTTGAATTATTCGTCCACAAAGCGGGTGAACCAGGAAGGTCAGATTTAGGGTCAACTATAACAAACAATTCTTTGCGGTCATAAATCCCAAAAACTGTCTCAGGATGCTCAGAAACATAGCGCACCTGAAACGAAGGATAATTTTGCCAAAACTGCATTCCAGACTGATTGATCTTTTGCGAAGGAGCCTTCTCCACGACAAACCGGTACTTAATTTTTCTATCCGACGCGTTTTTCGCTTCTTCAGCAAACATGTTGCCTATTCCATGCATAAAGCGTTTCCACGAAATAACAACATCAACAGTACTTTGGGATGAATTGATTGCTTGACGCAACCGGTTTATAACCGTATCATGCTGCGGAATCAAGATAAACTGGCTATTCTCAGCAGTAAAATCTAAACCAGAATTCCTCTTCAAAGACCCAAGCAGAGCATCACTTTGCTGCTTAACCTTCTCGTATTCACTATGCTTCTTTTTAAGCAAAACCTTAATGCCATCCTCAATAGGCAACGCTTTAAAGTGCACAGGAGCCTGAACTATTTTGACAACCAAACCTAAATCATAAAGCCGAGTTAAAGTACGATACAAATCCGGTCGAGCAACATCCGACAGTTTAGAGAGCGTAGAAATCTTTGCCGCTCCATATTTCGCTAAGGCTAAGTAAACTTTTGCTTGAATGTAAGTGAGACCTAAGTCAATGAAAGTCTGAGTTTCCTTCGGCTCAAATCCCACGTTGATCGCTCCTTAAATAAGTTAGCACACAATGCCTCTGCTTACCTTTAATTTTAGACAAATTCTGCCAATTTAAACATTTTTACTCAAAACTGAAACGCAGAAAAACCAACATCACTACATGAATTTCAGTTGCAATCAAAGGTCTCCTTTTAAAATGTGCAATAACTCATGCTCTATGATTTCATTTAAACTGTGATAGGGGTTTTCTCGAACCAAAATCATGTAGTCTGCTTTATCGGTTTCTTCAGCATTAAATACACAGGCATCTGTACCCTCCGTTGACAAAACACGACCCCACTCTTGTATCTCTCGTAGAGCATCCTCGCTACAGTGCCAATGCTCAATAACATGGTTAAAGTCTTCATCGTTTAGTATGAGCGCTTTAACTTTAGGAAACGGTTTGTCAGTTAACCTTTTCCACACAGTCACAAGCTGCCTTTTGGGTATACTTTTAGCTTTCAATTGCAGTCCTTCAACTAAAACCATAATGGCACTCAACTACTTAACGGCAAAACATTAGGAAACCACTAAAACACTATAATAGTGTAAAATAAAGAAGGATAAAAACCGTTTGCAGCACCCTCCTGTTTGTTTGACACGTCTAGGCATTGAACTGTTTTTTCAGTTTTATCTCATATTTTTACGCCCTATAAACGAAAGTGCTTATTACTGAGGAAAAGTTCCTCAACATACAGTGAACCACCATGTGTGAATTCAACGTTATATTAAACGGCAAAGTAGAATTCAAAGATGTAATCTACGCCAAAGTTGACGGAAACAATGTTACAGTAAAAAACATCATCGGCGAAGCAAAAGAGTTCAAGAACGTCAAAATCATTGAAGTCGATGTAACAACAACCAGGCTAATTTTATCAGAAATCAAAGCCTAACAATCTTTTCTTATCTTTAAAAGTAGCATCAGGTTGAATCTAAGCCTTAACGAGCAAGCAAAGTCCAGCCAGCTGTTAACTTAACCGCTAGAACAAGCCCAGTTGACAATGCCGAAAGGGATAGTTCAAACCAGTTAGTTAATGTTTACAACTGTTCATTTGTCAAGTCGTTATAAGCTTGCTTCTCAACCTGACAATAAAATCTTAACCAAGCTTTATATTTAAAAGTGTTTGCTAACAGCATGAAAAAAATAAACTATTGTTTAACTATGTTTTGACAGGAATTCAGCGATAAAATCATGGTTATCTAAGAGTTTTAAGGCAGTTATGGAGCCTATATAAGGGCAGACATGAATCACGGTTTAGTTAAGGGACGAAAAGTCAGCTGTTTTCCTTAAATACTTCGAGAAATTTCATTACTTTACAACTGAAGAATAGAGCAAACGCTACCCAAAACCAATAAAAAGTTGCAAAACAGATTTTTAATCATGTCAAATAAGAAAAAAAGAACTCTTGAGGAAATTTTAGATAGCTTAGATGAAGAGCAAAGGCAAACAACACAAAAAATACGTGGCCTCATCAAAAGCATTGTACCAGAAACCGTTGAAACCATCAGACGAGGCAAAATAACGTACATTTTAAACGGCAAAGACTTCCTATGGCTTACACAGCCTAGCGGTCATGTTGATATTGAGTTTTTCATGGGTGCTTCTTTAGATTCTGCTATGCTGAAAGATCATGGGATAAAGGAGAAAAGTGAGGATGTGCGGCATATTGAAGTGCGAGATTTCGGAAAACTTGCTCCAGAAATATCAAGGCTTGTGAAGGAGGCAGCAAGAGTAGGCTTGGAGCATTGACCTAAAACCCGTGTCTTGGCAAATTTCCTCCATAAATGATGTACTTTATCATCCAGAGAATATTACGGTTAAGGAAATATCCCTTTTAAATCAAAAATGCCACTTGTTGTTCAAGGAGAAAGGGGAAGAATTCGTTACAAAGGGGAGTAAGCGAAGGAGAAGGCGCTTATTTCTCCTCTCCAACATCAAAAAAACGATCAGTATAAACACATTTTTGAAAATGAAGTGCCAAGTTGAGTCTAAACCCCACAGCAGGCATGACTTGCTTCACACTTGCTATTCAGCGCCTTTTTTGATACTATCGCCAAATTTGCTTTATAGCAGTCTTTGAAACTAGTCCCTAATGCTACCGTAGAGCGTGTTCCTCAACCTGACACAACTAAACCTTCTTTTGCATCAAATATAATGTTATGTTGGCACATCAAAGCTACAATAAGCAATGTTTTCTAACGCACTGTGTCGTCGTTAAGTCCTGTGCCATATTCTGGAGCGCTTGATTCAACTGAGATGTGTTTATGTTGGAAGGTTGTTGGAACGTTTCTCCAAATCAACCTTGAGCCAGCTACTATCAGAATAAAGCTGCCGATTAAGTAGCAGACGCCTGATGTTGAATATGGATTAGGCAAGTTATGAATGAGATTAAAGTAGTAAAAGGCAGTGAAAACGCCTAATCCTAAAGTTATAACGCCAACAAAGGTTGCGCAGGCGCTAAGTAACTTCAGGTTTTTCGAAAATGGCCTTTTAACGGTTTTAATCACCAATTAAGCTTAAACCTCCAGCGTTAACTTTTCAGCGGGATACATTTTGCCACTATTCCAGCAATCATCAAGTAGAAACCGAACCCGCCCAGCAAGAGTTGAATATCTAACCGAATGGGAAGAAACGCTGCAAAAAAGGCGAGCAAACCAAACAGTATCATCATTGATTCAGTGTTATGTTCAAACAAGTTGACCATGCGCGCAATTCTCTTTCTGTTAGTGGTTTTCATAGGTAAAGCTGTCTTGGCTACTGCTTAAATGCTTACTTGGGAAACCGAAATCACTAATTTGTTTACTGTGCCTCGCAAACTCAGCAAAGCGGAGTGTGCAAAATTGGCGAATAGCGCTTCCTAAGCAATAGGTACCTTTCTTTCATTCCTTGAAGTGTCTTAACCAGTAAAGTCTCTTGTAAAAGATTAGCAAAGAAGCGTTTAACTGTAGGTCATTTGTAAAACAACAAAACAGCCTACATTCACACAAACCAAGCAATAAACCTAACAACTGCAGAAAATCTCACATTAAACCTGTTAAAAACACTGCATACCTGTACATCAGTTGTATTCTTCACCATTCTAGAAGGGTAAGTGCTTGTTTGCAGTATAGATTGATCATAACTAAAACCCTCAAAGAAGACTCCAACCATGAGAAAAGACATACTGTTCCTCTCCATGCTGATAATGATCGGCTTAATGGATTGGTTAACCACTGTCGTAGGCATAACCTTCTTTGGAGCAACCGAAGCCAACCCATTGCTTGCAGGTCTTGCAAATTCAAACATGATAGTAATGAGCGTCATCAAACTAGCCGCAGTCACAGCAACAGGCTTAGCCTTCTACAAAGCAATCGGACTAAGCAAAAGCACGGGTTTGGGATTTACAAAAAAATTCGTAAACGCGGGTTTTTCGTTTACTTTTATAGGTCTTACCGCAGTTGTTGTCAGCAACTTGAGCGTTCTCATGCAAGCTTAAGAAGCAATCCTGAAATGCTACTTTAGTGCCTATGACTACAACCACTGTGATGACAGCGGTTTTTTTCTTGTTCGTCTAAAAAACCAATTTTAGCTCTATTGTCGATAGGTTTTTGTTTTGCTAGGTTATGTTTAGCTGTATTGTTTGGGCTTTGGGCGAGTACCTCAGTACGGATAATCAAGAATCCATTAGGAGAACAGCAAATAATGAAGATATTGATTACAGGAGCCTTTGGAAACATTGGTAAAGCAGTAATAGAAGAAGCACACAAACGGAATCATGAAGTAATAGTATTCGAGATAGACAATAAAAAAACTCGCAAAGATGCTCAAAAACATCGAAATAAAGTCAAAAAAGTTATTTTTGGCGATATACGAAATTTTGAAGACGTCAAAAAAGCAGTTCAAGAATCCGAAATAGTGATTCATCTTGCAGCAATAATTCCTCCAACATCAAAAAAAAATCGCGAGCTAACTATGGATATTAATTATGGAGGCACAGTAAACCTAATAACCGCAATCAAACAGACCAAAAAGAATATTCCATTTATTTTCACTTCATCGGCAAGCGTAATGGGATCTACCCAACTCAACGAAAAACTGGTCAATCGTAACGACCCCCTGGTTATCACTGGAAATTATGAGGAATCAAAAATAAACTGTGAGGATTTTCTCAAAGAAAACGCTGATAACTATCTTGTTTTTAGGCTTGCGGGTGTGCTTCCGACTTTTTCTGTGCTGTCCTTTAAAGCTGTTTTTCCCTTTTTGGAAGAAATTTTTGATATGCATCGTGATATGCGACTTGAGATGGTAATGGCTGAAGATGTCGCTGCCGCGTTAGTTAGTGGGGCTGAAAAGCTAAAATCTGGCAATACTCCGAAAAATCAAGCTTATATTCTTGGTGGCGGCGAAAAAAATGGATGGCAACTAAGAGGAGGCGAATTTTTATCCCGTTTGTTTGGATCCATCTCAATGCCTATGCCCGACGAAAAATATTTCACACAAGACATTAACAATTATCATTTAGATTGGTACGACACTAAAGAAGCTCAGCAAGAATTCGATTTTCAGAATCATACATTTGATGACTTCCTCAAGCGTATAAAGAAAACGTTTGGAATTTTTAAATTGCCGATTATACTATTCAGGAAAATCATCATAAAGAAGCTTGTGAAGATGTCGCCCTATTATTAACTGATTTAGAAGGGTTTTTATGTCTAAGTTGCCGTTTGAGTTGTCGCTGTGGGCGAGTAGCTCAGTACGGATTCCCAAGCCATAATCAGGTTTGAGCCGCAGAGAGCACCAGCCTCCTAAGTTGGGGGTCGAGGGTTCAAATCCCTCCCCGCCCGCC
>CAYMLF010000080.1:0-8986 GCA_964391275.1 uncultured Candidatus Bathyarchaeia archaeon | reverse complement strand
AACTACTGTTTTAGCCCAAGGTTGACCCTTTTTATAGGGGGATAGGGTCTACCGCAAGAGCAACAGCGCTGTTCAACATTGCTTTATATAAGGGAGGGGAGGTCTGCTGTGAGAGACCTCGCATTTAGCAGGCAGGTCAACATGGAATTCTTTGGCGGCAACTGCATAAGCAAACAGTGAAAAACTCAGCAGGCAATCAACTCTGCAAAAAATTCTTCAGCAAACGTGCAACCCCACAAACCCCGCCCTAACACTTGCTGAGACTATATATAAGGGGGGTTAGAGAAAAAATCACAGCTATTGAAGACAAGTTTTTGGTTTTCTCAAAAAGGCGTTTACTGGTTCTTGTAATTTTCAACCTCATTATTCATTATAGTCAATTCGATGCCAGCCTGCTTAAACATCTCAATCGTATCCGCGTCAGCATGATACCGTTTCTCACACACAACCCGTTTAATTCCAGCGTTAATAATCATCATAGCACACGTTCGACAAGGAGTCATCTTACAAAACAACGTAGCGCCCTCCAAAGGAATGCCGAATCTAGCCGCTTGAATAATCGCGTTCTGCTCAGCATGCAACGTACGCACACAATGCTGAGTAACAGAGCCATCGCCGTTGAAAACCTTACGCATGTCATGACCAACCTCGTCGCAGTGAGGAAGCCCCGCTGGAGCACCCACATACCCAGTAGTCATAATTCGCTTGTCTTTCACAATAACGCAACCGCATCTTCCACGGTCACAAGTTGCACGTTTAGCAACTGCTTCACACATGTCAAGAAAATACCTGTCCCAATTTGGACGAACATTAATGTTACTCAACGATTCCCCACGCCCTCAATTTTTGTTTTAGAACTTACCTAAATACAGATTAATAAAAACACCGATTATTTCTCGAATATGTGAATTTGCCTGCCAGTTTTGTGCCGTTCATCCACTTCAACCAGCGACTCCAAAGCTGCCAAATCCTCTTTTCCCACAAGCGTTGACTTAAAATTCCCCTCAACAAACGGCTTAACCAGCGAAAAACCAGCATCCAAGGCTTTTTCTGCAATCGGCATCGTCACCGCTTGACCAGAACGAGTCCTCATGTACGGCGTAACCAACACCAATCTTCCTTGAGGCTTAAGCACTTTGTAAGCTTCCTCTACAAACCCAAAAAACAACGGCTCAAGCTTCAAAATAACTTTCTCCGCATAAGGCGTTGTGGGCACTTGGCGCAGTGCAGGACCCAAATCTGGCTCAGACACGATGCAGTCAACCGCTTCTTGACCAATTTTACTCGTTAAAACCGACACGTCACTTTGGACAACACGGAAATCAGCATCCCAAAGCTCATACTCCTGCTTTAGCCACACCAGATTATCCACAGCCGCCTTGACACACCACGGATTAATATCTGTCCCCACAACCGCCGCTTTAACCAGCAAAGCCTCCGCCAAAACCGTGCCAACCCCACAAAACGGGTCAAGCAACACTTTTCCCGGAGTGCAAGCGGAAAGGTTAACCATGATTTTTGCCAAACGTGGAGGCATCCCAAAAATTTTTCGTTGTCTTGGTTTATAGATGTCGCGTTTTTGGAATTCAAAGGGGTTATGCACTGCTACTGTAGTGGCAACCCAAGCGGTTTCTTTTCCAATGCACAGTAAAACTTCAGACTTGCTTTCGACAAGATGCTTCTTCAAAACTTCCACATGACTAAGCTGTGCCTGCTTTTTATCTGCAAACCCCATGAAACGCGCTTTTTTGCCATAACCTGCCAGCTCCTCCTTGATTGCGCTTCCCAATAGCCGCTGAATACCGCCAGCTTGCGGCTTCAATTGGCTTTCGGTACAGTAAACACTGACTCCGAAGAACACTTTGCCTTCAGCCTGCTTAGCCATCGCATCAACTAAACCGCTCTTTTCTAAAGCCTCACTAACCTGCCTTTGGGCTTCCTTGTTTTTCTCTATGAACGCTGCTTTAACAAGCTCAGAAGCAAATTCTGTTTTGGCTTCACCAATTTTTATGGTTCCACCTAAATCAGCAATTGCATTCCCATCCAATTGTTCATCTAACTGGATAGTAAAAAACTCTCTGGAAACATACATCACATCAAAGCGGATTTGCCTCGCCTGCAAGTACGCTGTTAGCTCCGCTAATGAGAGTCTCCAATTTTTTCCTGAAATAAACAGTAAAGTATACATTCAAAAGGAACAAGTCTATGGAACTATTTAAGCACATAAACAAAAAACAGCTAGTAGAATGGGCAGCAGCGCTAAAAAACAGGTAAATAAAAATTCATGGAAATGTTGACATAAATTTGCATATTGTTTAAATACCGCTGAAAGTGTTACGTTAAAAAGGGACGTTTCAGCATGCACGCAAGAAATTACAGGCCCGTAAAGAACCGAGCGTACACCCGAAAAGAGTACGCTAGAGGTTTTCCGCCACCAAAAATTGTAAAATTCACTATGGGTGATACAAAAGCTACCTTCGACTTTGAAGCAAAACTGATCGCTGAACAGCGAGCTCAAATACGCCACAGCGCCCTAGAAGCAGCTCGCGTAGCTACAAACCGTATCCTAATGGACAAACTAATAAACGACTACTTAATGGTCGTTCACCCATATCCACACATAATTCTAAGAGAAAACAAAATGATCTTCGGCGCACACGCTGACCGACTCCAGCAAGGAATGAGACGTTCCTTCGGCACAGCAATCGGTACAGCAGCAAAAGTAGAAGCGGGTCAAGCAATAATGACCGTTCGAGTAAAAGTAGCGGCTGCTGACACAGCAAAAGAATCCCTAAAACGAGGCAGCGCTAAACTTCCCATACCCTGCAGAATAGTAGTAACTAAACTTCAAGCCCCCGCCGCGACCGAAAAGGCCAACACGGAGACGGAAACCGCTTGAGTGCTCCAAGAAGAGAATTGGTCTTATGGTTTGATGATGTAAGAAATATTGACGTTCCCATTGTTGGCGGCAAGAACGCCAGCCTTGGCGAAATGATTAATGCCGGGTTGCCGGTTCCCAACGGCTTTGCCGTTACAGCTTATTCTTATGAAAAATTTATTGAAGAAAAACAGATTGCTCAGAAAATTTATGATGCAATTAAAGAGACAGTCACAGACCCTAATGACCCTAAACAATACGAGTTAGCTTCTAAACGCATCCGCGAAATTATAGAAAAAACTTCAGTGCCAAAAGATATCGAAAAAGCGATTAGAGAAGCCTACAAGAAGCTAAACAAGAGGTTTAATCTTAAAGAGACTTTTGTCGCTGTACGTTCAAGCGCAACAGCAGAGGACTTGCCAGACGCATCATTTGCTGGTCAACAGGAAACTTACCTTAACGTTAAAGGTCCAGATGACCTTATAGATAAAGTTGTTAAATGCTGGTCAAGCCTGTTTACGCCCAGAGCCATCTTTTATCGAAATGAGAAAGGCTTTGCTCACGAAAAAGTGTTCATTAGCGTCGGCGTCCAAAAAATGGTTAATTCGCGTGCTGCAGGTGTAATGTTCACAATTAATCCTGTAACCGGAAATAAGAATGAAATTGTTATTGAAGGCAACTATGGTTTAGGCGAATCAGTTGTTTCAGGCGCTGTGAACCCAGACGACTTCGTCGTTGATAAAACTGCCATGGAGATTAAGGAGCGCAGAATCGCAAGAAAAACCATCAAGTACATTCGTGACCCAGAAACGGGAAAAACGGTTCATTTAGACGTTCCTCCTGAAGAGCAAAAGCAAGTTTGTATAAGCGACGAAGAAATAATGGCGCTTGCACATCTTGCCATAAAAATAGAAAAGCACTATGGTAAACCCATGGATATCGAATGGGCAATTGATCAAGACTTGTCTTATCCAGACAATATTTTCTTGGTTCAAGCACGCCCAGAAACCGTGTGGGGTTCAAAAATTATGGACGCACAAGTTGATTCTAAAGAAAAAGTTGATGAAGCCTTAAAAATCGCTGTAAAAGGCATCTCTGCAGGAAAACGCGGTTACGGCTTTGGCATCGCAAAAGTTGCCTTAACAACTGATGAAGCAGCATCAATGATGAAGAAAGGCGATATTCTCGTTACAGACATGACAAACCCGGACTTTGTTCCTTACATGAAAATTGCATCTGCGATTGTAACAGACAAAGGCGGAATCACTTCACACGCAGCAATCGTAAGCCGAGAACTCAATATACCCTGCGTTGTCGGAACAGAAACCGGAACCCAAGTAATAAAGACTGATCAAGAATACACGGTTGACTCACGAAACGGCATCATTTACGAAGGAATAATGAAACAGGCACAAAGCCCTGCAAGTGACGCAATGCTTCACACAGTTGACGCTCCCGCTCCAGTGACAGCCACAAAGATTTACATGAACCTTGGAACTCCCGAGATGATTGCACAATACAAGAACCTGCCATTCCAAGGCATCGGCTTAATGCGAACAGAATTCGTTTTAGCCAGCGCTATAGGCGAACACCCACTAAGTTTTGTTGATAAAGGCGAACAAATGACCTTTATTGACAAATTTGCCAACGCTGTCGCAACAGTTGCACGAGAAATTCAGCCTCGCATTGTAGTTGTAAGATTTAGCGACTTTAAGACCAACGAGTACCGAGACCTTAAAGGCGGTGACAAATACGAAATCGTTGAAGAAAACCCGATGCTTGGTTGGAGAGGATGCAGCAGATACATTAGCAAATGGTACGAGAAAGCCTTCCGACTTGAATGCCAAGCAATCAAGAAATGCCGCAACGAATGGGGACTCAAAAATGTTTACGTAATGCTTCCAATGGTGCGAACGCTTTGGGAAGCCAAACAAGTCCTCGAAATTATGCGTCAAGAAGGTCTTGAACGGTCACGTGACTTCAAGATTTGGTTCATGGCTGAAACACCAGCAATCGCAATCATGGCAGATGAATTCAGCAAGCTCGTTGACGGTTTCAGCATCGGCAGCAACGACATGACCCAAGGTGTACTAATGATTGACCGTGACTCAGAACGTCTAGGACAAATGGGCTACTTTGATGAACGAGACCCAGCAGTAAAACGCATCATCGCACACCTAATCGAAGTTGCACATGAAAACGGCTGCACAGTCAGCATTTGCGGTGAGGGACCATCCAATCTGCCAGATTTCTGCGAATTCCTTGTTCGCGCAGGCATTGACAGCATATCAGTAAACAATGACGCAGTTGCAGCTACACGACGAAACGTTGCAGGCATTGAGCAAAAGATCATTCTTGAACGTTTAGCTGAAGCAGCAGCAATCACAGCGGGTAAACCGTTAAAGAAACCCGTTCCCGACTGGGAATGGTAAAACCCCTATACCCAACTCTTTTTAGTTAATTTTGTTTATTTATTCTCTTAAGGCTTATAACATGAAAGGTTTTGATTACGAAGAGGAAAGAATAAAACTTGAAATTAACAGACTTGGCGCTAAACGAGTTTTAATTCAGTTACCTCAAGGTTTAAAACCAGAAGCTGCTCGGCTAGCAAAAATAGTGGAAAAAGCAGGAGCGTTGCCGCTAATTTCTGCGGATCCATGTTATGGCGCTTGTGACATTCCAATGAATGAAGCACAAAATCTTGGTATAGATCTTGTTGTTCATTTTGGGCATTCAAAACTGGTGAAGCATGAGTTGGTTCCAACAATTTACGTGGAAGCCAGAGCATCCATAAACGTTAATGAAGCAGTCGAAAAAGCGATATCCTTGTTGACGGATTTTTCAAAGATTGGTTTAGCAACCTCTGTACAACACGTGCAAACGCTAAACGAAACCAGAGAACTGCTTGTTAGGGCAGGAAAAACTGTGATTGTCGGCGACGCAGGACACGTGGGTTACGCTGGTCAAGTTATCGGCTGCGACTACAGTAACGTAAAATCAATCGCTGACGAAGTTGAAGCTTACCTGTTCGTCGGCGGTGGAATGTTTCACGCCTTGGGCATTGCATTGAGCACTTCCAAACCAACATTCATCGCTGACCCATACGATAACCGCGCGTTTTCGGTTAATGAGGAAGCCCAGAAACTGCTTAAAATGCATTGGGCATGCATAGAGCAAGCAAAAAACGCCAAAACTTACGGCGTAATTGTGGGTTTAAAACCTGGACAAAAACGCCTCGATGAAGCCCTGAAAATTAAAGAGTTAATCGAGAAAAAAGGCTATAACGCTTATCTGCTGGCAATCCGTGAAGTCACCCCTGAATCACTGCTTGAGTTTCCAGCAATCGATGCTTACGTGAACACGGCTTGCCCAAGAATTTCCCTTGATGCGCCCGGAAAGTTTTCAAAGCCAATATTAACTATTAACGAGTTTATGGTTGCGTCTGGCGAGGCTTCATGGGAGAGTATGCTCAAAAAAGGCTTATTCGAAAACTAGACTTAGAACTGTTCCTCTCCCAAGTTGCAGTTAATCCTTCGCCTAAAGTCAGCCTTGAACAGTACACCGTTTCTGAATCCATAGCCGCCACCATGCTGTATCTTGCAGCCTACACAAACAACGACATCATCGGCAAAAAGGTGTTAGATTTAGGCTGTGGCACTGGCAGATTAGCGTTGGGGGCAGCCTTTCTTGGGGCAGAGCAGGTTGTCGGGGTTGATGTTGACAAGTTAGCTTTGAATGTTGCAGTTGAAAATGCATGTAAAACGGGTTTAACAGAGAACGTTGAGTGGGTTAATGGTGACATCGCTTCGGTTGATGGCAAGTTTGACACTGTTTTGCAGAATCCCCCTTTTGGAGTGCAAACTCGCAATGCAGACAGGGCATTTTTAGTGAAAGCTTTGGAAGTTGGCAGGGCTATTTACTCCTTGCATAATCACCCAGAAGTCGATAAACGCTTAATCGGCATGCTTAAGGCTAGCAAAGGCTTAGTTGAGGTTGCTCCTTCACCTTTTTTGAAGCACTTTATTGAAGAACACAGCAGCGCAGTTAAAGCCGTTTATGCGTTACTTATGACTATTCCTAAAATGTTTGATTTCCACACTAAAGAACGCCATGATTTTGTCATTGACCTCTACGTTATAGAACACTTATAGTGCAATTAGTGTGCAGTTTTTGCAGTATCGTTTTTTACAAGTTAATCAAAAGGTTTATTGAGTAGCATGGAAACTAAGCATATGCGATTTAGCTAAACGCGATTATCTCGATTATCAAAAAATAAGGGAAACTGTCATGAGTCTAAAATCACCTGAACAAAAAAGCGGTCACTTAGTTTTACCCGGCGAACGCTTAGGTGTCATCGAAGAATTCATTCCTGATTCTGGAACCTACGTTAAAGACGGCGTTATTTACTCAAAAATTGTTGGACGCGCCTTGATGGATTTGCTTAACAAGCGCGTTTCCGTCTATCCAGTCGTTAACGGCGCCATGGTTCCCAAAGCTGGCACAATAGTCACCGGTCAAGTTGGAAACGCTCAATCAGACAACGTTCTTGTCCGAATCTTTAAGGTTGGTAGCAAAAAAATCAGCGGCGTCTTCACGGGCATACTTCACGTCTCCGACGTTTCTGACCGATACATTAACTCCATGAATGAAGTCTGCAAACCAGGCGACATCATAAGAGCTAAAGTCATCAGCGATAAAAACCAAATTTATCACCTGGCAACCCAAGACAAGAACCTGGGTGCTTTGTACGCTTTTTGTTCGAGATGCGGCAACCTGCTTGAGCTCCAAAGGCACGAAATGCGCTGTACAAGATGCGGCAACATTGAGAAACGAAAGACAACTATGGATTACGGGACTGAACCCCTTTAAAACTTAGAGGTATGTTGTAATGAAAGTTAATGTTTTAAAGAAAAATGAAAACGAGCTTAAAATTGAAATTCAAGGCGCAGACCACGACTTATGTAATCTGCTTCAGAAAAAGATTCTTCTAGATGAGAACGTTGATTTGGGAGGCTACGATGTGCCGCACCCATTAGCTTCAAGCCCAATCATCTATATCCGGATGAAGGGCAAACACAAGCCAGAAACCACCTTGATTTCTGCTGCTAAGAAAGCGATTAAGGATAACGAGGTTTTCGGCAAAGAGCTTGAAAAAGCTCTAAAAGCATAATTTTCTTTATTTCGCTATTTTATTAAACGTTAAATTCTCTTTTTGACTTACAGTAACCCTTGAGGGTAGCTTTTGGCTATCAAACATTTCCGTGTCATTAAACCCGAAATTCGCGTATTGGGCATAGACGATGGCAAACACGTTTTTCGCTCAAAAACCCAAGCGCCAATTGTCGGCGTTGTTTTCAGAGGCGGCTTATGGCTTGACGGTGTAATGTCCACTCGCATTTCTGTGGACGGTTTTGACGCTACAGAAAAAGTCGCGAAAATGATACTGTCCTCGCCGCACTACAAGCAGTTAAGGGTTATAATGTTAAGCGGGGTAACTTTTGCAGGCTTCAACATCATCGACATAGTAGCGCTAAATACAGCTACAAAGCTACCGGTTATTGCAATAACACGTGATAAACCAAATATTGAAAAGATGTTTACAGCCTTAAGTAACCTGGATCGTTCCCAAGAGAGGTTTAACACGCTTTTGAGAGCAGGAGAAATACTGCCTGTTACTTGGGGAAGGAACAAAATTTTTATGCAAACCGCTGGAATATTATGCGAGGATGCCCAAAAAATAGTAGCGTTAACTTCCACAAGAAGCAGTATTCCTGAACCGCTACGTGTTGCCCACCTAGTTGCATCAGGAACCAGCTTTGTAAGGGAAAATTTAGAAAAGCTTTAAATGCTACAAAGTTAAGGGAATCAAAAACGATTGAGGGTATAAGGAAATGGAATTTTGTCCTAAATGTGGTGGTCGCCTTGAACCCAAGAAGAGCAAAAGTGGTAAAGATGCTACTTTGGTTCTTGCTTGCCCCAAATGTGGATACAAAAAGCCGGAGGCTGGGAAAGCTATTGAGCCTAAACCTGCGAAGGTTATTCAGCATAGTCCACAACAGTTTGTAGCTGTAATTGGCAAGGAAGAGCAAAAGTTGACGACGTTGCCTA
>CAYMLF010000079.1:0-9091 GCA_964391275.1 uncultured Candidatus Bathyarchaeia archaeon | reverse complement strand
TAAATAATATAGCTGAATTCACAACCCTAAAGATTAGGACGGCGCTTTTCCATCGATGGATGATGTTGCCGCCCCAGCCTTAGGACAAAGTAAAATTCCTAATCACTTATCCATTTTTTTAATTTGGATTTTTTAGTTTAAATTTTAGAAACCTTTGGTAAAAAATCGTGTATAAAAAAAGAAAACCCAATAATGCTACTGCCAAGATTACGCCAAATATGACCAAGAGATTGATTGAAGGGGAAAACCACATTGTAAGAAAAAACGCAATCGGAATAAGAGGCACTGTAACTGCTGCGCCAATAACTCTGGAACTTGTTTTAACTGCAAGTTTTGAGGCGCATACGGGGCAAGTGATATCGTGGTAATATAATAATTGGTTTCTTGCTTCAAGTTTGCTTCCGCATTTTGGGCACGTAATCAAAATTGATTCCCCTATAGCTCAAATATATTTACGATTTAGAGGATTTATGCATTTGGTCGACGGCAACTCTTGGAACCGTTATTATGCTTTCGAGGTAGGATACGACTTTTCAAGAGCATAAATTACAGCAGTAACTACAATGACAACCATCAAAATAAACGCTCCTACTGCCAAAAGGAACATGCCTATCTGTTGATATGGATAGACCTGTTCGGTATATGTTTGCCCTGGAAAAACAAAATACGCTTGTACGGTACGTGTTACCGTTACACTGTAAATAGAAAGATAAACTCCAGCAATTAGTATCGGCAGTGCGGCTCCGACTGTGCATAGTATGTAGATTAATCTTTTGTTTTGTTTATGGCTGTGCTGTTTGCCTATTGTGGGCTGGACTGCCATCATATTTCTCACGGATGCTCTCTTGCATGTAGCCTATAAGGATTTCTTAAACTAAGTATTCCATATCATTTGCTAAAAAAAAGGTAATTAATCCCTAAAGATTACCAAAACCCTAAGATACTGGGATAGTGTTGATTCGTTGGGGGATGATGTCGCCGTCCCAGTCTGATTGCGAAAGATGACGAGCTTATGACGGACAGACCCCTAAAACCGCTAACCGCAACCCCACAAAAGCTCCGCTACCACAGAAAAAACCCAAAACCTCAAAAGCGCCATTTAGCAGATCATGCAGTCAAGCATTCGCGTGCATGTGAAGCATGCTTCGGGGACAGGCGTGTTTTTGGGACGCTTCTTTAAGTAGCCAAACTCATGCGGGCAAACCGTTGGGGGAGCCTCAATGTTTCTGGGAATCTCTATTTTTTTTGTCTTTAACAGTTATTGTTTGCTCTTCTTGAGCGGGCACCTCAGAGGCGTCCTCAATTGGTTTTTGCTCTTCCCCGCCATCACCATCTATCTTTGAGAGGCAAAAGGGGCAAGCGTAATAGCCTTCAGTGACGCCGGGGGAATTGTTAAGGGCAAAAATGGGTTTTTCAAAGGCAAAACCGCATTTGTGACAGCAAAAGCTATCCTTCTTTGGCGCTGTCTTGGCTTCTGCTTTATGTTTAACTATGCTGCCTGCTGTTTCTTGTTTGCTCATGCGTATTCTGCCCACACTACGGCTTGTTTAGTAATATTTAATAAACGTTTGCGCTTACATGTCCAACGAGACAACACTTTAAAATAGCCAGTTTTAGCCGACAAGTTTAAATGAAACAAACTTCATATGAAGAAATATTCATACAACTAACCAGAGGATGGCAAAATGAAAAAAGGACTAACAAAAATCTGCCACAAATTCTTCACCAACCTAGCAAACCCCACAAGACTCGCCGCAATAGAGCAACTCCTCGACAAACCCATGAGCGTAAACGAACTCGCCACCGCACTAGGACAAGAACAAAGCATGATATCCCACAACCTCAAACCACTCCTCCAATGCAAACTAATCAACAAACAAACACAAGGCAAACGCCACATCTACACCGTCAACCAAGAAACCCTAAACCCCATCTTCACAGCCATCCAAAACCACGCCCAAAAATTCTGCCCCACAGGCGGAAACTGCCTTCAAGGAGAAAACCAGACATGAAACGAAAAATCGTACAAATAGATGAAAACCTATGCAACGGATGCGGACAATGCATCCCCAACTGCGTAGAAGGCGCACTTCAAATCGTCAACGGCAAAGCAAAAATAATCAAAGACACCTACTGCGACGGCTTAGGCGCATGCCTTGGACACTGCCCACAAGGCGCCATAACCATAATCGAACGCGAAGCCGAAGCCTTCAACGAGCAAGAAGTGCATGAATTCTTAAAAACCAAAACCCCAACCACCCCACAACCAACAACAACCCCTGCACCAGCAGACACAACACCGCAAAAACCCCAATGGCCAGTAAAATTCAACCTCGTACCCCCCAAAGCACCATTCTTTGAAAACGCACACCTACTAATCGCCGCAGACTGCGCACCAATCGCACTAAAAGATTTCCACCAAAAATTCACATCGGGCAAACGCGTAATCATCGGCTGCCCAAAATTCAACGACGCAAAAAGCTACGCTGAAAAACTAACCGAAATCCTCAAACAAAACAACATCGCCAGCATCACCGTCGTCCACATGGAAGTCCCCTGCTGCACTGGACTTAAATGGGCAGTAAACAAAGCCATGGAAGCATCAGGCAAAAACGTGCCAACTAAAGAGTTTGAGGTAAAAGTTGGAGGTGAAATCGTTGAGCTCTAAAGACAACAAACCCATAGCAAAAAACCCAGAAACATGCCCCGGACTACGCGATTTCCTACAGCCCAAACCAGCCTACATAAACTGCCACGTATGCGGAGGCGAACTAGAAATCTGGACTGACGAGGACAAAACCACCTGCCCAGCATGCGGAGCAGAATGGAAACGCCCAGACAGCAACGCAGCATGCCTCAGCTACTGCCAATATGCGGATAAGTGCCGGGGAATAATCGAATCAAGAAAACACTAACTTCCCCAATTTTTTAACCGATTTTTTTATACACCAGCGTAAGCAAGAAAAACATTACCAAAACAAAAACAATCAAGCCAGACGTAGCAATATCAACAGCCAAAGCAATGTCAAACAAGGCAGAAAACAAAATCCCCAACACCGTACTCAACACGCTAAAACCAACAGCTGCAAAAAGCGTTTTGCGAAAAGACAAATTCAACTTTAAAGCGCAAAGCCCAGGAAGCACCAAAAGCGCCACCACCAATATCGTGCCAATCACTTTAATCGAAAGCACAATAGTGACTGCCACAAGCAAATCAAACGCAATCGACAACCCCTTTGTTGGAATACCCATTATCCGCGAGTCATCCTCATCAAACACCATCGACAACAACTCCCTACGGAAAAACGCAACAAACAACAAAACCGCCAACCCCAAAAAAGAAACCAACAACAAATCCACTATATCAATGGTTAAAATGGAGCCAAACAGGTAACTGAACAACTCCACATTAAAACCACCCGCCAAACTAATAACAATTAAACCTGTAGAGAAACCCAACGCCAGCATAACCGCTATCGCAGAATCAGACGCAGCAATCTTTTTGCGCCTCATGTAAGAAATGGCAAAAACCGCTAAAACCGAAACACCCAGCGCCGTCAAAAGAGGATGAACACCCAAAAGCAAACCCACAGCGACACCGCCAAAGGCTGTATGCGCAAGCCCATCACCAATCATAGCCTCCTTCTTTAAAATCAAAAACAAACCAATAACCGCACACGCTACCGCAACAATAACACCGCCAAGTAACGCATACTGGAAAAACTGGTAGCCAAAAAGGTCAAACAAATTAACGCTCATGGCTGAAAACTCCTGTACATTCATGCTTGTGGAAAACAAAGTGGAAATGCTCGCCATAGGCTCTTTTAAGCAGCCTGTCAGCATCTAACCCCTCGGTTATCTGGGCAACCTCCACCCGCTTGTTAACACACAACACCTTGGACATGCGACAAAAAACCGAAGTTAAATCGTGCGTAACAATCAAAATGGTTGTTTTCCGCTCAGTGTTGAGGTCGCTAAGCTTCTTGTAAAACCGCTCCTGCGCGTCAGAATCAACCCCAACTATTGGCTCATCAAGAAAAATCAACTCTGGATTACGCGCTAACGCTTTAGCCACAAACACACGCTGCTTCTGACCACCTGACAATTGCCCGATTCGCCTATCAGCAACATCCGTCAAACCCATAAAATCGATACTGTCATCAACGGCTTTCCAATCTTCCCTCATAAACCGCCTGCCAATGTTCCCCTTACGAATACAACCCAAAGAGACAAGCTCCCGAACAGTTAACGGAAAAGAACTTTCAAAGCTTGTCGCATGCTGAGAGATGTAAGCAATTTTTTCCCAAGCGGCAAATCTAGCTATATCTTCACCAAACAACCTAATTGAGCCACTACTGTAGGGCAGTAAATTTAGAATAACGCTAAGCAGAGTGGTTTTTCCGCCGCCGTTGGGTCCAACGACTCCCACATAATCGCCCTGCTCAACAGTGAAATTTGCTTGCTCAATCACTTGTTCACTGTTGCGGCTAACGTTTAGGTCCTTGATTTCTAAAATGGGAATAGGTTGAGGCATAACTATACGCTCTATCAGTTAAACACCAAACTTATTTACTTAACGCCTACTACGTCGCCTCTAACCCAACTTTTAAGCTGTCCAAGTTAACTTGCATTTGCTCAAGCAAATCCAACCCGTCTGATTCGCCCAGCATCAAATACAGCTCCAGCACGGTTACTGCATGTCCTGTCTGCGCTTGAACTTCCGTTTTAATTGTCTCCGTGTACTTGTTTGAATAAACAGGGTCTACAAACACAGCGTAAATCTTATGCTCCTTCATTGTCGATACAAGGTTAGCTATGGTAGTAGCGCTTGGCTGCTCATCAGCGGATAACCCAATCACGCCATGCTGCTCAAAACCATACCGGCTTGCCAAGTAACCAAACGCTTTATGAGAAACAAAAACAGCATCTTTTCGCGCATTCGAAAGAAGCATTGTGTAGTTTTCGTCAAGCCCTGCAAGCTTTGCCTCTAAGGCTTGCCAACGCTGAGTGTAATAGCTTTCATGCTGGGGGTCTATCTGCACGAGGGAGTCACAGATTTTTTGAGCTTGAAGCTTAGCCATATAGGGACTTACCCAAGTGTGCGGGTCATACAGCCCATGCTCATGTTCCTCTTCGCCACTGTGTTCTTCATGCTCTTGCTCTTCGCCCATCAACAAGTCTAAGCCATGAGTAGTGTCAACAACAGCCCTTTTTTTATTACTCGACAAAGCAGTCAACACATCATCTTCCAACCAATGATCCAAACCAGCGCCATTGAAAACGATCAAATCCGCGTTCTCTGCCGCTAGAATATGAGAGGCTGAGGGTTCCCAACTGTGAATTTCTGTGTTACTGGGAACAAGCTGCGTCACCTCTATATTGTCACCCCCTATTTGTTGGCTTAAAAAAGCTAAGGGATAGAAGGTGGCAACTACCTTAATTTTGTCGTTATCTGGCAAGCTTGCAGAGAATAAACCGATAAAGGCTATTACAAGTATTATTGTTATGGTTGTGCCGATTAGAAGGATTTTCTGCTTTTTGTTCATAATGCGAAAAGGCGCAAATCTTGTTATTAAGTTTTTTTAATACCTTAATAATTAAATCAGCTATTAGTTGAAAACTTAATAAAATTTATTAAGCGTCAACCTATTTTCTATTAAGCGGCGAAGTAAATGGCAATCATCAGCCTATCCATACCCGACTCAATAGTTAAACAAATCGACCAAACTATGAAAGAAAAAGGCTTCGTAAGCCGTTCAGAGATTGCAAGGCAAGCCCTAAGATTATACTTAACCGAAGACCTCAAAATCGAAGACATAGAAGGAGAAACCACCGCCACAATCACCCTCATCTACAAAGAAAACACCGACAGACGACGATTACTAGAAGCACAACATGTACACAGCGGTCTAGTTTCAACCTTCATGCACACCCACATTCACAAAGGTTTCTGCCTAGAAGTCATAATCCTAAACGGACAAGCCAATCTCATAAAAAAATTTGTTGACAACTTGAGACAAAATGAGCAAATCATGCAAATTAAAATTTCAGTGCTGAGCCAACAATAACAATACCCCTTTTTGGATTGTTTGTTTTATTCTTGATGTACAAATTCTTTTGAGCGCAGTTATGCAAAAATATTGCTGTGAATCTAGAAAAAGGCGCCTCTGTTGAAGCCTGCATCTGAAATTCGAGTTATACACGTTGATGACGACCAAGCTTTTCTAGGTGTATCTAAAACTATTCTTTCTGAAGAAGGACCCTTTATTATTGAAACCGCACTCACAGTCAACGAGGCACTCTCAAAATTACATCAAAATGGCTTCGACGTTATTGTTTCGGATTACGATATGCCTGAAATAAATGGATTAGAATTTCTTAAAATGATAAGGGAAAAAGGCTCAGACATCCCATTCATAGTATTTACTGGAAAAGGCCGAGAGGAAATAGCCGCTCAAGCGTTAAACTTGGGAGCCGACCGTTACATAAACAAGCAAGGTGACCCCCAAACAGTCTACACTGAATTGTCAGTAAGCATTCGCCAGCTTCACGAGAAAGCCATCGCAGAAAAGAAGCTTTGGGAAAGTGAAGAGCGCTTTGAAAAAATGGTAACCAACAGCAAAGACCTAATAATGCTAACACAAAACGACGGAACCCTTCTCTACATGAGTCCCTCATGCAAAGACATACTAGGCTATGAACCCAGCGAAATAGTAGGAAAAAACCCTTGGATTACTCATCCAGAAGATTCAGAAAGAGTACAGAAGATATTCCAAAAAGCTTTAACATCAAAATTAAGCGGCACAGCAGAATATAGAATAATTACTAAACAAGGAGAAACACGATGGCTAAACCACGCCTTTTCACAAATAATCGAAAACGGAAAAACCAAACAAATAGTAAGCACTCTAAAAGACATAACAGAGCAGAAAGAAGCTGTTATTGAACTTAGAGAATCAGAAGAAAAATTTTCAGCAGCATTTCATTCAAGCGGTGCAGGATTAACGGTTACACGCCTAAACGACGGCTTGTTTATTGAAGTTAACGATTGCTTCTTGAAAATTTTTGGTTACAGCCGCAACGAAGTAATCGGCAAAACAGCCCATCAACTTCACTTATACGCTAACATGCAAGAAAGAGAAGAAATAATTAAGCTTACATTAAACAATCAACCGGTAATAAACCGAGAAGTTAAAGTTCTAAAAAAAGACGCCTCAGAATTCACCGTTCTCTTCTCAACAAAGATAGTAAACATAAAGAACCAAATGCACCTTCTAACAACCTTAATAGATATTTCTGAACTCAAGAAAGTAGAAAAAGCATTATTCCTAAGACAAAAAGAACTAGAAAATTTTGTTGAAACGGCACCTGATTTGGTAGTGATAATAAATCCTCAAACCAAAATAATTGAATGTAACGCGATAACTTGGAAGAGTTACGGGTTCAACTCAAAAGAGGAAATAATCGGTAAACAAGTACTTGATTTCGTATCCGAAGCAGACCGCGAAAAAGTAAAACTAGCAATACAAAACGCCCTGAATAATGTTCAAGTAAAAAACATGCAACTGCTAAGCAGGGGACCAAACGGAGAAGAATTAGCTTTTGAAGCTTCAGCAAAACCCATTGTCGACGAGCTAGGCAATCCCACTGCAATCGTAGCAATTATCCGCGACATAACCCAACGCAAAAAAGACAATGAAAAACTCGACAAAACACTTGCTCAGGCAGAATTGCTTTTGGAAAAGCTAAGTGTAGTTGGAGGCTTTGTTAGACATGACATCAGAAACAAACTAGCAACTATAACAAGCCTCTTGTACATAAGCAAAAAAAATGCAAACAACAATAATCAGCTAATGCTAAAATACATCGATCTAATCGAGAACACAATCGGAAATATCACTCGCATTTTAGAGTTCGCACAAACCTATGAAGCAGTTGGAAGCCAAGGACTTTCATGGATTCAAGTCAACAGAGCAATTTATGAAGCACAGATTTTAATTTCAGACTTAAAAGATGTGCAAATAAACACCAAAAGCCTTGACTATGAAGTGCTCGCTGACTCTGCATTAACAGAAATATTCCATAACCTCATAGACAACTCACGTAAACATGCCAATCAAGGACAAAAACCGCTGCAAATAAAAATATACTCAAAGAAAAGCAAAAATGGAAATCTAAAAATAATCTATGAAGACAACGGCAAAGGGATCGACCCAAAAATTAAACCTCGCCTGTTCAGTAAAGGCGCTGGAAATTCAACAGGCTTAGGCTTGTACCTTATCCAACGAATATGCGACATATACAATTGGACAGTAAAAGAAAACGGAGAACCAGGCAAAAACGCAAGATTTGAAATATCAATCGCCAAAAACCTAAACCGACAAATGAAACAAAACTAGAAGCTGCTGGTGGGCCGGACCGGATTCGGACCGGCGACCTTCTGCACGTCAAGCAGATGTCCTAACCAGGCTAGACGACCGGCCCACAGTTTTGTGCTGTTTACCAACATCTTGATTCTGGTATATAGCTACTTCGTTTTGATGTTGTTTTGCTTATTTGAACTTGCTGATATTAAACCGTTTTCCTTCGTTGAAGACAGGTTTTGACGGTTGGTTAAACCCAATAAAATGAAAAGTTAAACCTTGTTTGCTTAAGAAATAAAAAAAGAAAAGATGTTGATTTTTGTTTACAGCTTGTTTATGGTCGTTTGCGTAGCAATACTACTGCTAAGGCTATTGCAATGATAATTGCAACACCCATACCGATTGTGTACATTTCGTATGGTGGGTTCGTAATTGAAGTTGTTGGTGCTGTTGTTTCTTGTGGAGCTTCTACTGCGACAACGCCTGTTTCTGCCCATGAACTACCGTATGATGTGCTGCCCATGAATGTTGCAGTGATAGTATAGACACCTGCATTTTCAGGAGCCCAATCGAACCTGTATGTTCCGCTCATGTCGCTGACTGCTTCGCCAATGTGGATGCTGTTTCCATTGGGATCAACTGCATCTAAGGAAACTGCGACACCTATAACGTCTGATGGGCATGCTTTTTGCATGTGGATGTATTCCATCCATTCAGTCATTGATTGC
>CAYMLF010000078.1:0-9126 GCA_964391275.1 uncultured Candidatus Bathyarchaeia archaeon | reverse complement strand
AAAAAGGGTTGAATGGAAAACCACTCGTCAGCATAATCACCGCTGGAATGTCCAAATTCGCCAAGCACGAAGGCTTACTTGCAAGAGAAATCTTCACCCAAGCAGTCCAAGAAGCACTAAGCCGCTGCCCCAAACTGGAACCAAAAAAAGACATCAAAACAATGTTCATCGGACACATGGGTGAAGCCTACGAACACCAAGGACACATGGGCTCAATTCTTGCGGACTGGTCAGGACTCCTCGGAATCCCAGCCACACGCGTTGAAGCAGCCTGCGGCTCATCCAGTGCAGCACTTCGAGCGGGGATTTACGCGGTTTTATCTGGACTCGCTGATGTGGTTATGGTTGGCGGCGTTGAAAAGATGACGAACCGCACAACAGCCGAAGTCACGGAGTACTTGGCTATGGCTTCGGATTACCCGTTTGAACAGTACCACGGCATCACTTTCCCAGGTTTGTTCGCGTTGATGGCGACTGCGCACATGCACGCTTACGGCACAACACAGGAGCAAATGGCGATGGCAGCAGTTAAAAACCACTACCACGCAAGCCTAAACCCTAAAGCGCACATGCAAAAAGAAATCAACCTGCAAACCGTCATGACCTCACGTTACGTGGCATGGCCACTCAAACTCTATGACTGCTCACTAATCACGGATGGCGCAAGCTGCATAGTTTTAACCAAGCCAGAGCTTGCAGGCAAATACACTGACAACCCAGTGCACATCGTCGGCAGTGGGCAAGGCAGCGACACTATCGGACTCTACGAACGCAAAAGCCTCACGTCACTTGACGCCATAAAAGTCGCCGCCAAAGCAGCCTACGAAATGGCGCAGCTAAAGCCTGAAGACATTAGCGTTGCGGAAGTTCATGACTGCTTCACCTTCGCTGAACTCATGGCTTACGAAGACTTGGGCTTCTGCAAAGAAGGTGAAGGCGGCAAACTAATTGAGAGCGGCGAAACCCGCCTCGGCGGACGCATGCCAGTTAACACCAGCGGCGGCTTGAAAGCCAAAGGACACCCAGTCGGCGCAACAGGCACCGCGCAAGCCTACGAAATCTACCTGCAGCTTACAGGTCAAGCGGATAGGCGCCAAGTTAAAGACGCCAAAGTCGGTTTAACCCATAACGTTGGCGGTTCAGGCGCCACAGGAGCAATTCACATTTACAGGAGTGCACAATAAATGAGCCAAGCAGAGCCTTTCACAATTGAGCAATTCTACAAGTTCTTGATGCAAGGCAAGTTAATGGCTGGAAAATGCCAAAAATGCGGAAAAATCCACCTGCCGCCCCGCCCGTTATGCGACAACTGCTACGGAACAGAATTCCAATGGATGCAGGTTTCGGGCAGAGGAAAACTGCTCACCTACACGGTTATTCATGTTGCGCCCCAGCAGTTCCAGAGCCTAACGCCGTACATCGTCGGCATAGTTGAGCTTGAAAACGGCTTGCGGATTCCAGGCGCAATTCAAGGTTTAACTCAGGAGCAAATGAAAATCGGCATGGAACTCACCGTGGACTTCAGCACATGCCGCACACCGCAGAGCTGGCCGCAGTGGCCCAAGTACTGCCTAAAACCGTAAAGGAAATCAACATAAGCGCTCGTTTTCAAACATGAAACCTTAACCCTCATCAGGGGCTTGAAGAAACGCAGAAATCAATGCTAACTGCACAGCTTGTGACTCACTGCACAACCAACCAGCAAACCACCACATCAACAGACACTAAAACACATTGAAAAACGCAAAGCTTAGGTTGTGGTTGTGCTAAGGCGTTTTTCCCCCACAACTACTAAAAAGAAAAACCCAAACAGTTTAAAACATAACAAAACCCCAAGCACTCCTTTAACCGCAAAGTATATCTCTGTTAAAGAAACTGTTAACCCAACCTTACTTATCTCTAAACGGAGCCTAAACCAAAAATGGCAATTGAAGCGGTAATATTTGATTTAGACGGAACATTAGCCAACTTTAACCTAGACTACAAAACGCTCCGTGCAGAAGTAAAAAGCTACCTGCAAAAACGGGGAGTCCCAGCATCCGTCTTGTCCTCACGCGAAACCATTTTTGAAATGCTCCAAAAAGCAGAAATCTTCTTTAAACACGCATCCAAATCCGACGAAGTCTTCATTGAAGTTCAAAAAGAAGCTTTAGCGATAGCAGAAAAGTTTGAGCTTGAAGCCGCTTCATCCACAGGTCTTCTACCTGGAGCCCTCGAAACACTCAAAGCGTTAAAGCGCATGAACCTCAAAATAGGTTTATGCACTATAAACAGCCAGAAAGCAACTAATTACATTCTGCAACGGTTCCAGATCGCAGACTATTTTGATGCAATAGTCACCCGCAACATGGTACGCTTTGTCAAACCCAATCCAGAACATTTTGAAGCTGCCTTAAAACAGTTAAACGCTCAACCAACAGACACAATAGTGGTTGGCGACAGCAACGTTGACATGCAAAGCGCCAAAGAATTAAAAACCATTGCTGTAGGCATACCCACAGGAACAGCAAGCCTTAAACAGTTAACACATCATGGAGCAAACTACATTATAACCGCAATAAGCGACTTGCCATGTCTGGTTGAAAAAATAAATAAGGGATTAGAAGAAGCTAAGCCGTAGTTATCACGTTGTCTTTAATGGCAAGCTTCCGTTCCCTGACCAAACGCTTCAATATTTCACCAAAGTACTCTTTTGATTTATCAGTTGAATGGTTTAAGCCAAACACTTTAGCAGTTTCACTGACAAGCGAGTCATCACCTATCCCCAATGCGTACTGAGCAATTAATTTCATGGCGTTTTCAACTTCTTCAGGCGGAATATGCTCCAGCTTACGTTTAGACTCAGGAATCCCTTCAACAGGAACCCTAATTTGAACCTCCTTAAAACTTGGAGGCCAAAGAAAACTACCCTTAATCACCACTTTCTGGTCACGCAACAAAGCAGTCAACGCTTCTTGAACAGCATGACTAATCTTCGGCGTCACTTTTCTCGCACCCCAAGCATCCACAAGTCTGTCAACAGCGTAATCAAAGTGGATTGGCCCTTCCTTTTCAACTAGTTCACCCAGAAGTCTTGTTTGGATTTCACGGTTTTCTGGGAAATGGAACTCGTTCTTTTGCCTTGAAGTGTGAGCAGACTTTCCTGTATCCACTTTTATGTAGGGACTAAAAGCAGCCTTCAACGGGTATATCTTGTATGGGACACCGATTTTTTCTATACCAGCAAACTTGACTTTGCGAACATCAGTTTCAACAAGCTCTTTCATATCCACAGGTGGTTTCTGAGCGTCAATTTCCAACTGCAGCTTCTGTGCCTGCTCTAAAGCCTCCTTTAACCTTTTCACTTCGGAATCACGGCGTGCAACCCATGCTGGAGACCACACGCGATGAATTCGCCAACCAAGGTTTCTAAGAACCTGCTCACGTAAACGGTCTCGGTCTCGGGCACTGTGGCTTGACTTGTAAGTGGTTCCGTCGCATTCGACGCCAAGCAGGTAGCAGCCGTGATTGACTGGGTCAAGAACGCCTATGTCAATTTTGTATCCGCTGCATCCAACTTGGGGAACAACACTGTAGCCGAGCTTTTGGATTTCACTAGCTATGTCCTCATCTAGCGATGACTCGAAAACTCCAGCTTTCTGCTTTTCCGTCTGCAACGCTTCTGGACCTTTCTCCGCATAATCAAGGTAGAAACGTAGCGTTTGAACGCCTTGAGCTTTAACTTCAGCATCAATGTCAACAGCTTTAATTGAAGTGACCAAAACCACTTTTTCCCGTGCTCTCGTTACTGCAACGTTCAAGCGGCGTTCACCACCAGGCTTGTTCAAAGGCCCAAAATTCATTGTCATCTGCCGCTGCTGGTCATAACCGTAACCAACGCTGAAGAAAATGACGTCTCGCTCGTCACCCTGCACGTTCTCCAAATTCTTAACAAAGAAGCCTTCCAAGCGGTCTTCTTTAAAGAACTGTTCAAAGGCAGGGTTTTCTTTTAGTCGGCGGTCGATGGCTTCCTGCACGGTTTCCATCTGCGCAATGCTGAAAGTAACGACGCCAAGGGTTTTCTTGGGATAATTAGTAAAGTGGTCAAAAACCAAGTCTGCTATGGCTTCGGCTTCTCTGCTGTTGTTTCGTTTGCCTCCGCGGTCATAGATGCCATCTGGAACGTAGAACATTTTTACGCCAAGTGAGTCGTGTTTGGCTTTTGCCGCTGGGAAAGTGATGAGTGTGTCGTCGTAGAAGCGGTGGTTAGAGAACGCAATCAGTTCTTCGTGTTTGCTTCGGTAGTGCCAACGCAACGTTTTAACTGGTAAACCAATGCCTAAGCACTCGTCAAGTATGCTGTCGAAAACCTCAAAGTCTTCATCGCTGATTTCATCCCAATCCAAGTTTTCAATAAGCGACTTCTGGAAAAAGCTTGTCGGCGGCAACTGCTTGTTATCGCCTGCAACCACAAGGGTTTTGCCACGGTAAATTGAGCCAATCGCGTCTTCAGGAACAATCTGTGAAGCCTCATCAAACAAGACAAGGTCAAACTTGGCTGTTTCAGGCGCCAAAAACTGGCTAACCGAGATGGGGCTCATAAGCAGGCAGGGCTTAAGCTTCACCAGCAGGTTGGGGATTTTCTGCATTAATGTGCGAATTGGCATTAGGCGGCGTTTTTTGGCTGCTTCCTTCATCAGTATAGCTGCTTCGGAATCGTTTGCTTGAATAAGGATGTCTTGTGGTTTTCGGCTGTTTGCAGATTCAATCACCATGCTGGATGCTAAATGGATGAGTTCTTGGTCGAGTTTTTTGAAGTCACTGATTAATTGTTCATGATTTTCACGTCGGAACCTGCCCAGCCGCTCGTCTTCATTGTAGAGGTTGTTTATCCACTCCTGATAAGTGCCTTTACGGAAAACCTCTACCAGTTGCGTCGACGGCGCTTTCTGTTCAACCAATCTTTCAAAGAAACCGTCTAAACCCCGCAGTGCAAAACGGTTCTTAAGGTCTTTAAAGTCAATCCAAACCTGCAGTTCATCGACTCGTTCACGCAACGACTTGATTCGTTCAAAAATGACTTGCAATGGCAGGTTGCGTAACTTTTCGTTTAGGTATTTGAGCTCAGTTTCAAAACGAAGTTCTAAGCTGGCTAAGGACTGCAATGCTGTCTGGTTCTGCCTAATTAATCGTGTATTTGGTGGCGCTTTAGGTGACCCTTGAGCTGCTATAGCCGCAAACGTTGCAGGAACCGCCAAGTCCCCAAACGCGGTTTGAACCTTTTTTACCCATTCAAGAACCGTTAAGATGTCAAGCCAATCAGTTTCTAATCCAGCGAATCGTGAGCCGTATTTGATTTGCAGCTGGAATTTCTCGCCTGTTATCTGAGCCTCTTTCTTGCGCACTTGTTCAGCGTTGACTAAGTCATTAATTAGCTGTTTATAGTTTTCAGGCTCGACTTTAGCGGTGCTTAATGTCTCCTTGGTCAACATACATAACGGCGCAAGCTGCTTTTCTGTGTCCATTGCCCAGTCTTCCAGTTGCAACAATGCAGTCTGGTTTAGAGGCAACTGAGAGTACGGCAAATGTTCAGGAATTAAAGTTGATACTTCTTTGCTTTGCTGTTCCCACCGATCAATCGATTCCTGCAGTTCAGAACCTAAATGCTTAATCATCGGCGAGGGATTTGACGTGCTTGTTATCAATTTAAGCAGGCTTTCAGGCATTGGGTTAGCCCAAGAAAGCTGCTTTAATTCAGCTGTTAGGCTGATGGCTTTTTCTGCATGTAAAAAGTCAGTGTCAAGTCCACGATAGAAGTGTCCCATGACGTCTTTGACTTGTTCTGCTTGGGATTCAATTTCTCTTCGCAGCGCCTTAACTTTTCGCGCATCTATCAAGTCATTCAATACAGTTTTGGGGACTCTGCCGTCCATGGCAACTTTGGCGATTAACTTTTGGTCTCCTCGGAAATTTGAGCTAAACATTCTTGTGAAGCTCTGATACGCACCGTTGTAGCGAGTTATCAGTTCATCAAGGTCAAGGTCGTAGATGCCTGCAGTGTAAGACTTGCTTAAACGCTCACGAATCAGGTTATGCTGCTGGTAAGCTTCTCTTGCTTTAAAGAAAACATCCTGCACCTGCTGGAAATACATTGGTTCAAACCATTTCGGCTCAGGCTTATCTTCAGAAAAACAGAACGTAGCCATTTTAACTAGCTGCTTTGCATTTTGCAATGTCAACCTGTCAGTTGTTAATCCAAAAATGTCAGCCAAAGCCTTAGAGTTTTCCTGCCATTTTTTCGCTAACAGTTGAGCGTTTCTGATTACAGCTAAAAGTTTTTCGCGTTTAGCAAAGAATTCTCCTTCTTGCAAATCAACTGTGGGGAAAAGTTTACCCAGCACTTTTAACCCTTGCTTAAGCTCTGTTGACCTGTCAAAGGCAAGGTCAAAGAGTGAGGGGTTGTAGCGTTCAAGCAGGCTTTTTCTTGTGGTCTTTATCCACTGGCAGGTTTCATTGTAGTCTTTAGCTTCGGCAATGAGTTTGTCAACGTCATTGTGGATAAGCCAGACTGCTTCAGGCTTGGGGCTTTCATACAGGAACTTGCTTATCTCAATTAACCAATTAACATTTTCAAACCCTGCAGGCGGACTCAATCCCAGTTGACCTGAAAAGTTTGCGCCCTCCATTTGCAGGTCTTCAATGGTTTGGGCTGTTTCTTCAAGCGTCGTTAGCAGCTCCGAGCGCACGTCTAGGTTGTAGATGCTGGCGCGGTAGCCAACCCATGGAAAATCGGGTTCCTCCACAACTCTCCAAACCTTGCTAAGTTGAGAAACTAAGTCTTCAAGCTCATGCATCTTCTGCGGCGTCAACGTGCTTAAGCTTGTTAAGCCAACGGCGACGAAAGGCACCCGTTCAAGGCTTGCAATGAGGCTGAGGGTTTCATACGCGCTTTTCTGCATGTAGGAACGCTTCTCATGCAAGGCGGTGACGTAGCCGTTGAGTTGGTCGCGGTAATCTTTCAGTTTTTCAAATTCGTAGGGTGATGGCAGTTTGCGGGGCACTAAATGCTCATCTAAGCTGCGTTTAAGTTCCGCGACGACTTCTTGCTTGTTGGCTTTGCTGCTGTGAAGCTCTAAACAGAAGTGCGCCAAACCAACCTCGGTGAGTCGCTTATGAACGACTTCAAGCGCAGCCATTTTGTCACTGACAAAAAGCACTGATTTGCCGTGTGCAATGCATTCGGCGATGATGTTAGCGATTGTTTGGCTTTTGCCAGTGCCCGGTGGACCTTGCATTACGAAGCTTTGACCGCGAAGAGCGTATTCGATGCTGACTCGTTGGCTGCTGTCGGCGTCTAAGACTTGGTATGTGCTTTGGGGTAGCTGGATTTTGTCTACGTCTTTTTCGTCGGGCAACTGGTCGGAGACGAGTTTTTCGTCTTTTATGCCCACGATTGCTCGAATGATTGGGTGTTGAGTTACTAAATCCGCGTTGGATTCTAAGTCCTTGTAGATTACGAGTTTATGGAAGCTGAACAAGCCTAAGTCTACAGTGGACTCGACATTCCAGCCCATCTCAGCCACTTTTTGGGAAACCGCACCAAAGTAGCCTGCTAAGGTTTCAATATCCCAATCCTCTGGCGCAGATGGCAGGTCGATTTTGAAGTCAGCCTTCAGCTTAACCTGCAACGCTGGGTTAACCACGGCTTCTTCTTCAACGGGCGGGACAGAAACTTCAAAGGGTTTCCGTATGGATTCCCTTGTTAACTCTAGAGGCACGAGGATGAGCGGCGAGTGCACTTGCTCTTTGGTTTCGCTGTCAACCCAGTTGAGGCGGCCAAAGGCTGCGTATAGAATGCGAACGCCTCGTTCACGGTAATCTAGAAGGGAGCGTCGCTGAAGGTTTTTGAGGATGCGTTCGAGGTCTTGGCGTTTTAGGTTTTCGTTTACGAGTTGGTTGGCTGTGGGTTTTTGGGGTTCGGGTGGCAGGGTGGCTTTGGGTTTGCCGTTGCCGTTGATTGTTTGGTTTTCTTCTTCTGGGGGGAGCCAGAATTCTAAGTGTTTTTTTCTTTTTACTAGTAAGTTGAATATTGTTTCTGCGTCGGGTTTGTTGATTTGCAGGTTTCCACGTTTGGTTGTGTGGAAATAGAGCAGGTTGTTTCTTCTTGAGAGGTCGATTAATCGTGATTTCCAGTCTTCAACTCGACGCATTGACGGAGAAGTGCTTAATTGAGTCACCTATACCACCCTCTAAAGCAAGTTCAGTATGCTGTATTGTCACTTTGCTCTTTAATATTTACTGTGAAATCCGTTGCTTTTCAAACGGGCAAAGAAGGGCTTTGAGGGGCAAGGAAAAGCAGTTTTGATGTTTTAGAGACAAGTGTAAGCTATTTACCTTTAAAAAAGTGCGTGGTTAAACGCTGAAAAAGGCGTAAATCACGCAAAACGGGTAGAGCATGCCTGTGTTTTTTTGTCATATTTTTTGTGCTTTATGTCTTGTGCATGTGGGTTATTGATGGGCATATGTTTCTGCAGGTTGCTCTGCATGGAGCTGGGGTTGCTGGATGGTCGTGCACTTTGCCACAAGCAGACGCGCTTTTTATGCTGGTGTCTGTTGTGATTTTTTTCTATAGCCCCCCTTATATAAAGGCGGACTTTAGGCTATGTTGAAAACGGCGAGGTCTCTCTTGCTTGACCTCCCCTCCCTTATATAAAGCCATGTTGAACGCTCAACTGTTGCTCTCCACGAGCTATCCCCCCTCTATAAATAGAAGCCACGCCATCAAGGCGGCTTCACACAAAAAAGCTAAACAATTAATAAAGTTTCGAAGTGGTTGTCTTTTGTTGCTGCAAAATATGTGAATTCAACTCTTACTTTCCAATGCATTCGGGCGCTAGCATGGCCCATTAGGGAACATTGTTCCGCCCAACAAAAACCAACCGCCAAACAAGCCTATAAACAATTTTAGCATTAAAAAAACCATAAACAAAAAGCAGATTTAAAAACGTGCAGCCCAAAGGCTTATTTGCTGTTTTTGCGTGTGCCTTTTTTTTTAAGTGCAGTTTCTATTAAGTCAAAATCCTCAATCAAATGCGGTCGGTACTTGTTGATGTAATGGATTAGTATGTCAAAGCCGTTTAGTTTTTC
>CAYMLF010000077.1:0-9303 GCA_964391275.1 uncultured Candidatus Bathyarchaeia archaeon | reverse complement strand
CGACTACATAGCCGATGCGCCAGCCTGTCATAGTGAAAGTCTTTGAGAAACCGTTGGAGAGAATGTGTTTGCATTCACCGTCGTATTCTAGGATGCTTTTGGTTTTGGAAAAGCTGATTGCGCCGTAAACCTCGTCTGAGAGGATGGTTACTCCTTTCTTGTTAGCTATCTCAACGATGCCGTCAAGGGTATCTGTATCCATCACCTTGCTTGTAGGATTATTCGGATTATTTAGTATAATCATTTTTGTGTCTTTATCAACCAGTTTCTCAATTTTTTCCAGATCAACTTTCCAGCCAGTCTCCATTTCAGTTCGCAACAGCTTGGTTTTGGCACCAAAACTTTTCGCGATTAAATCATAAGCTGTCCAGTAAGGCGTCGGAATAATAACGTTGCCACCGTTTCTGAGCATAAGAAACATGGTGCTGAAAATTGCCCATTTCGAGCCTGGAGTAATAACAACGTTTTCTGCTTTAACGCCGTGGACCTCAGCGATTTTCTGCCGCACCCTAAGTTCGCCGTAAGACGACGAATACTTGGTTTTGCCTGCCTTCATTGAAGCATACGCTGCTTCCACGATTTCGGGAGGCGTAGCCATGTCTGGGTCGCCGAGGTTTAACCGAATTATCTTTTTTCCTTCACTTTCCAGCTTAAGCGCTTTCTCGTTTATTTCATAGAGCACAAACGGACTCTCCGTTAAGAGTTCTTCTATTCTTGAACGGCACTGCACATATTAACTATTTCGCGGTAAACGGCTTCAACTTGGGCTGGGTCAAGCGAATATTTAGCTGATTTTTCTTTGACACGCTGGTAAACCTCGCTTTCTCGGGAGGCATCGCGAACGGCTATGCCCTGCTTTTTCTTTACATCGCCTATGGCTTTGCAGATTTTGGCTCGCTCACTTAATGCTTTAAGGATTTGGTCGTCAACTTCATCTACACGTTTACGCAACTTTGCAAGTTCCTCCATGCGTTTTACTGCTCCTTGAGGACTTTGGGAATAAAACCCGCTCGAATTAAGTGGTCAACTAGGGTTACTGCGACTGCTGCTTCGATCGCTGGCACAGCTTTTGGAACCACACACGGGTCATGCCTGCCTTTAACGCTCAAAGTGGCTTCTTTCATGGCGGATAGGTTAACGGTTTTCTGCTCTTTAGCAATTGACGGCGTTGGCTTAATTGCCACGCGAATAATGATTGGCATGCCGCTGGATAAGCCGCCTAAAATTCCACCAGCATTATCTGTGGCAGTAGCGACTTTGTCGTTCTTGAACAGGAAGGCATCATTATTTTCCGAGCCACGTATAGAGGCTGCACGGAAACCTGCGCCAAATTCAACTCCTTTTACGGCAGAGACACCAAACAGGGCCTTGGCTAAATCAGCGTCCAACGCGTCAAATAGTGGCTCGCCAATCCCGACGGGCATGTTAAGCGCGATGCACTCGACGATTCCTCCAAGACTGTCACCTTCGCTTCTAGCCGCGATTATGGCTTCCTCCATTTTTTTGGCACACGCCAAGTCTGGGCACCGTGTGGCTGCGGAATAACGGTTTTTTTGGATTTCCATGACACTAAACCTTTTGTCAGAGCAAACCTGCCCAATCGCTAAGGTGTATGCTAAAACGTCTATGTCAAAGCGGTTTAGAAGCTTCTTGGCTATTGCCCCAGCCAAAATCAAGGCAACCGTCACGCGACCAGAGAATCTTCCGCCGCCACGGTAATCGTTGAAGCCGCCATATCGGATGCGTGCTGGGTAATCGGAGTGTCCGGGTCTTGGCAGGTCTTTTATGTCTTCGTAGTCGCTGGAGTTGGTTTCCTTGTTTTCAACCGTTATCGTGATGGGTGCGCCTGTGGTTTTACCGTTGAAGACTCCGCTGAGGATTTTGGCGGTGTCTTTTTCGGCTCTGGCTGAAACAATTTTTGGCTCTGCTGGAATCCGCCTGTCCAGTTCCTCTTGAAAGTCCTCTTCTGAAAGTGCCAAGCCAGCTGGACAGCCGTCAATGACTACGCCGACGACTTTGCCGTGGCTTTCTCCAAACGTGGTTATTGTGAATTCTTTACCTAACGAGTTTCCCGCCAACGATTTCCGCTCCTATACCTGCTAAATCATTGTAGAATAGCGGATAAGACTTTCTGACGCACTCAGCGTTTTCAATTATTGTTTGACCCTTCGCATTCAACGCGGCGACTGCGCACGCCATGGCGATTCGGTGGTCATTGTGCGGATCGATGGTTGCACCATGAAGGTTGCAGGGTCCTTTGATGGTTAAGCTGCTCTCGTCCATGCTGATGTCTGCACCCATCTTGCTCAGTTCAGAGTGAACCGCGGCTAAACGGTCTGACTCCTTAAACCGCAGACGGGAAGCATTGTAAATCTTGCTTGCCTCGTCAGCAAAGCATGCGAGAACAGCGCAGATTGGAACTAGGTCAGGAATGTTTTTGGCGTCAATATCAACTGGTTTTAGCAATCCGCCTGAGCCTTTGATTTCTATGCTGTCTGGGCAGACTTTGCCCTCAACGCCCATCCGTTTTAGAACTTCCAAGATTGCCTTGTCACCTTGAAAGGTCTCGTACTGTAAGTTTCCGATTGTTACGTTTGATTCGGTTATGGCTGCGGCTGCTAGTAGAAACGCTGCTGAAGAAAAATCGCCTGGCACTTTGCCGTCAGCTTGCTTGTAAGTCTGCTTTGCGGGAATGCGGATGTGTTTGAAGTCCTTGCTGATTTCAATTTTTACTTTGTGCTGGGCGAGTACTTCTTGAGTTATTTTAACGTAATCCTTCGACTCCAATGGTGTTGTAATTGTTATCTCAGTTTCCTTTTGTGCCATGGGGCAAGCAAACATCAAGCCTGAAATGAATTGGGAGCTTACGTCTCCTGCAATCGCGGTTCTTCCGCCCATAATGCCATTGCCTTCAACAACGATGACAGGAAACTTTCCAATCTGCTTGGGAAACGCGTTAACACCGAGGTCCTTTAAGCTGCGAAGTAACGGCTCTATTGGTCTGCGCTTAAGCCCACTGGATAAAAGAAACGCTGAACGACCCTCAGCCAAAGCCGCTATCGGAATCATAAACCGCAAGGTTGCCCCAGATTCGCCCACGTCGATAAGGTCGCTGGCGGCTTTCAGGCGGCTAACGCTTTGCACGGTCCAGCAGTCCTGCGTGGTTTGGACTTTGGCACCTAAAGCGGTGATTGCGCGAACAGTTGCTTGTGTGTCCTCTGAAGATAGAGGGTTAGAAACTTTTCCTGTGTCCTCGGAAAGCGCTGCTGCAATCAGCATCCGCTGCGTGTAAGATTTTGATGGGGGAGCGCAAACTTTGCCTTCGAGTTTTTGTGTTTCTTTAACGGTTACCGTTACCATTACCCAAGCACCTTGCCTTCTCTTGGTTCAAGCTTGCTTGTATAATTTGCCCCTCATAAACCTGCCATGCCGCTTTTACAGCGTCAACTTTGTCTTTGGGCACCACGGCGGTTGTTGCTGGTCCTTTACCGCATAATCCAGAGGCTTTGGCGCCAGCGGCTAATGCGTCCACGGCGGTTTTAGCGTTAAAACCATATGCCGCTGAATACGCTAAGCCGTTAAGCGTTAAAGCTTCCCAATAGTAGCCTTTGACGGCTAAGTTGTAGGCTGCTTCAACCTGCGGCTTAATAGTCTGCAGCTTGCTCATGTCAGAGTCTGCAGTGTACGCCTTTTTGGGAGGAATCTGAAACAACACCACGTAATCCTCAGTTAACGGTTCCTGCTTGACAAGTTTACAATTCACGTTATCCGTAACCACTAAGCCGCCAAAATATGAAGCGCAGGCATCATCAAAAGCGCCTGTAACCGTAACCTTCGCGTCAAAAGCAGCCTGCACACCAAGATTAACAACTTCTAAATCGTCCAGCGTCTTTGCCAATGCTCCAAGAGTTGCCAGAGCCACAGCGTTGGCTGCAGTGCTGCTGCTTTTTAGTCCTCGTGCGATGGGGATGTTGCTTGAAGTTTTCACTTTTGCACCAAACTCGTTCTCCAGTTGGAAGTGTTTGAGGACGGCTGTGACGGCTTTCTGGATTAAGAGCGGGTTTTCTTTTGGGTCAGAGGTGATTTCTGCTTCGATAACTTTGGATTCGCTTGTTAGTTTGACATGAGCTTTTGTAAACAAATCTACGCCGAAAGCTGCACCCCTGCCAAGTGCGATTGCGTTAACGATTGTTGCCGCGCCATGAGATATAGCCAAAGCTTCTTGCGTCAACGTTTACACCTTGCTTAAATAGTCTAATGCCGCTTCACGCATAACTTTAACTGGTGCCTGTTTTTTAGTCCAGATTTCAAATGATGCTGCACCCTGATAAATCAGCATTTCCAAACCGCTTACTGCTTTGGCGCCTGCGGATTTGGCGTCTTTGGCAAGTTTTGTTTCTATCGGGTTATACACGATGTCCATGACCGTTAAGTTGGGCTTTAACCATTCAGCGTTGACGAGGCTTTGGTTGGCGTTGGGTTTCATGCCAACTGACGTTGCGTTAATTAAAATATCTGAATCTGCAATCTTCGCTTTGATTTTATCTTCTGAAAGTTCTTCTGCATTAACTTTTTTTCCAAGGTTTTTTTTGAGAAGGCTGGCTAGCTCTTTTGCCTCTGAAACAGTGCGGTTAAGAATCATCAATTCATCAATTTCTTTAGAAAGCGTGTAGGCTATTGCTCTTGCTGCTCCGCCACAACCCAACAGCAGCACACGTTTGCCTTTTGGGTTTGCCCTGTTTTCTTTAAGCGCCATCAAAGCGCCGACGCCATCGGTGTTGTAGCCGAAGAGTTTGCCGTCTCTGTTGTGGATGGTGTTAACGGCATTGAGGAACTTGGCGTTTTCGTCTATATGGTCAAGGTGGCTGATGACTGCTTCTTTATGTGGCATAGTAACGTTTAAGCCTACAATGCCCAATGACCGCATGCCAGCTACTGCGTTGCCTACTTGGGCTGGCGAAACTTTGAATGTTAAATAGGCAAAATCAAGTTTCAAGCTTCTGAATGCTGCGTTGTGAATGATTGGGCTTAGCGAGTGCTCTATTGGGTCGCCGATGACGCCGCAAACTCGTGTCTTGCCCGATATATCCACTATTTTTGCCCCAGTAAGCTATAAGCAGTTTTCATTTCTCTTATGCTTATTTGTCCCGGAGCGGTTTCACTGCCTTCTTGAAGGGAGGCAAAAGTGAAGAATGCCCCGAAAACTGGCGAGAGAAGCCTTGATATCTTGCCTTGCTCGCCCATGCAGAAGCAGACAAGTTTTGTTTTGCCAGCGTTTACTGAAATAAAGTTGAGTGCGGTTAGGTTATCTTGGACTTGTTTCGCTGTGGATATGATTTTGCAGACGCTGGCTCCACTGCTTATTTCTTGTTCAAGAACTCGATTCATTTCTGCAATGTTTAATGGTCCATTAAATTTGTGATAGGAAACTATGATTTCTGCGCCTAAACCGTTTAAATCCAAAATTTGCTCTTTCAGCTTTAAGTTTGTTAAATCCAAATCAACGTATCGGAAACCGCTTTTAGCAGCGTTCAACAAAGTTTGTTGCCGCTGAGCTTGGGTTCCTGAAAAACTGCCGCCTTCACTGCGGAGCTTATTTGTGGCGATTAGGGGAATTTTTGTGTGGGCTGAAAGGTCTGATAGATTGCGGGTTGTCTCCAGACTATCAAGGCGGATTTCGATAAAGTCAGCTTGGGCTGTTTCTGCTTTCTCGATAAGTTTTAAGGCTTCAAGGTTGGTTTTGGGCTGGATGGAAACGCAGATTTTCGGTGTCATTTTTCAATCACCGTTTCATCTGGCACGCTAACGCCGAAGTGTCTGCCTCCTTTAGCGGCAAGGTGAACGATGACTTCGTCGCCAACTTTGAGTTCAGTTACTGGTTTGGAGGCTTTGGGCGTTACGACACGGATGGTTTCTGCGTTTTGAAGGATGGTTTTGATTAGTTTATTGTTGACTTGTGCTTCGACGAGTATGAGTGGTCGGATTTCAATTTTTATTCTGCCCACGTTTGCTTTTCGTGTTTTGCCTTCTCGGTTGACGAGTATAACTTCGTCTCCTGCCTTGAACTCGGAGAGGTAACGTGTAGTTTGCAAACTGCCCAGTGTGTACATGGAGACTGAGCCAGCGTTAACACGGAAGGGTCTTGAAGCCACGTATGGGTTTTCGTTGACTTCTGCTTCCACTAAAAACAAGCCTGCACTTTGGCTGCCAACCAGCATGCCTTCGCCTTGAGTCATCATGTCGCAGGTGTCCACGCAGACGCGTGAGCCGTTACTGATTGGCTTTGTAGCTACGATTTTGGCGGTTGCCATTTCAAGCTTTAGTGCTTCTGGTTTTACGATGGCGACGGTTTTGAGTAGTTCTTCTGAATCTGAGGTTTTCAGCAGCACGCCGTCAGTGCCAAGCTCTAAGGTTTCAAGGGCAACTTTTGCTTCTTCAGCGCTGACTACTTCAGCGATTAGTTTGCTTTTGCCCTTTATTTTTGCAATTATGTTTTCCAGCGGAATTACACGCCAGTTTGCGCAGCTGATGATTAAGTAGCTTGCTCCAAGCTCTGCTGCTTTAACGGTTAGGTTTTCAGTTTCTTTATCGCTGATGCAGCTTTTAAGAACCTTGCCTTTAACATCAGTTTTCTCTAAGCCAGTGGATAGGGAAAAGACGTTTCGGGTTTGTTTGGTTGCCAAAAAACTGGCTTTGCCGCCTTCAACAATCACGTCACAGTACTGATTAACAAGCGTTGATAATTCTTCTTTTTTTCCGTTTTCTATCCAGAGTTCTTTCAAGGTTTTTCACCGAGAATCTTCTGCGCTTGCTCCACAGATGCGCCTTTATGCACGATAGCTGAAAGCGCCTTAACAATTAAGGCTTGTTTGTCACATTGGAATACGTTGCGTCCAATGGAGAGTCCAGATGCACCTGCTTTCATAGCATCGCTTGTAGTTTCCAGAATCTCCATTGGCGATTTGCATTTTGGTCCTCCAGCGATAACAACTGGAGCTGGGCAGCTTTCTGTGACTTGCTTGAAGGAGTCAACTGTGCCTGTGTAGTTGGTTTTGATGATGTCTGCGCCAAGTTCAGCGCCGATTCTTGCTGCATGCGCCACTGCTTCTAGATCGTGTTCGCTTTTTATTTTTGGTCCACGTGGGTACATCATGGCAAGCAGTGGCATGCCGAATAGTTCGCATTGGTCAGCGACTTTTCCGAGGTTGCGGAGCATTTTGTCTTCGTCTTGGGCTCCAACGTTAACGTGTACGGAAACTGCGTCTGCGCCTAGACGGATGGCTTCTTGGACGCTGCAGACTTGGACTTTGCCGTTTACGTTTGGGCTAAGGTTTGACATGCCGCTGAGCATAACGATTAAGCCTGTGGCGGAGGTGTCCACGGTTTTGGCTATGCCTTTGTGTACGAGTATTGCGTCAACACCGCCTTTAACCAGCTGGTTTATGGTTTGCTGCATGTTTACTATTCCTTGGATTGGGCCGATTGTTACGCCGTGATCCATGGGTACGATTACTGTTTTGTTATCTTGCTGCATGATTTTTTTTATTCGCCGAGTTTTTCCGTTCATTTTTCCGCATCCTTTGTTATCGCATCTTTAGCGAGTTTTTAATGAGCTTTAATGCTTTTTCTTTTTCGCTCCAATCTACAAAAAGTAGAATGCTAGACGTGATTGTGAGTATGCCTGAAATGTTTATGCCGTTGTGTCTGAGGTCTTCGCTGATTTTTCCGATGATGCCATGCGTTTCCTCTAGGCCAACTCCGCTTGTTTGGATGAAGACTAGGTCTTTTTTGACTGCCATGGCTATGGTTTCTTTGTTGTCGATTGTTATTTGGTGGATTTGGTTGAAGAGTTCGTTGACGTTGTTTTCTTGGGGCACATAGAATATGATTGAGTTAGTGTTCATGGACATGCCTAGTAGCATGGAGTGTTGTTTGACTTTTTCAATCATTTTAGTTATGATTTCTGGGTTAGCTGACATTCCTTTTCCAATCACGGTTATCTCTGCAATTGGTGTTGGATGAGCGATTTCCGCGTCTAGTTCCCACGCTAAAGCGCCTTTGATTATTGTGCCTTCTCTGTTCAAGTCGCCATGCTGGTTGCTTATGACTTTAACGTCAATGTCTTTTGGCTTGTACTTGAGGGCTTTGCTGTGGATAAATTTGGCTCCTGAATCAGCAAGTCCAACTAGGGTGTTAACGTTGATTTCTGGCAGTAGCTTGGGTGACTGGATGATTTTTGGGTCGCTTGACATGATGCCGTTTGCGTCGGTGACGAGGACAACTTGGTTTGCGTTTATGCCTTCAGCTAAGAGAAAAGCTGTGGTGTCGCTTCCTCCTCTGCCTAGAGTGGTGATTTTGCCTTCTCTGGTTTTGCCTACGAAGCCTGCGATGACTGGTATGGTTCCTTTTTCAACGAGTGGCAGAACGCATTCTTTGATGTTTTTGCTGCATTCTTTTATGTTTGGGTTTGCGTTTTGGAATGCGTCGTCAGTGATTATTGGCCATTTGTTGTCCATGGGGTCGAAGTAGCATGCGTCTGCACCGTTGTTTTTTAATGCGGCTGCGAAGATGCGTACGCTGGTGCGTTCACCCATGGATAGGATGTCGTCTAATTCTTGTTTAGCTAGTTTTCCGTTTGAAGTGTTTTTAGCTGTGGTCATAAGTACATCGGTGGTTTTTCCCATGGCTGAAACTACAACGGCTATTTGTGTGCCGCGTTTTGCTTCCTCAACAACGGCGACTGCAGCTTTCAGTAGTCTTTCGTGATCAGCAAGGCTAGAACCGCCAAATTTAACCACAATTTTTTTGCCAGATTTCAAATTTTCCATTGTTTTACACCCATGCTTTGCCCAGAACAATTATCAAAATTTTTGGTTTGTTCTGGGCTAATTAAAATAGAAATAATAAAAGCAGTATTCGAAGCTAAAGAGTTGACCATTTTTCTTGTTTTCGTTTACGAGATTAGACATTTGCTTCGAACCTTGAATGTGGTTGTAGCATTGAAAATATAAGCGTTTCGGAGTCAGGCTCCATTTTGGGCTATTCTTTTTGGCTCTTGTTTTCTGGCTGGGTTTTTTTGGGCTTGCTTTGCCTTTTGTTTAGTGCTGTGCGGTGTGTTTCTTTGGGGTTTTAGTGGTTTGTGTTTTGGTTTGCTTTTTTGTTTTAGGGTTTGTTTGGGTTGCTGGTTGCGTCAATAAAAGTCTAAAAAAGTCATTTAGCGTCTTAATTTGTCGCCGTTTTTGCTGTTTAGGAAAGTGTTGATAGCGCGTGTTTCATTTGTTGAGGTTCTGTTGCGATTTTTTT
>CAYMLF010000076.1:0-9311 GCA_964391275.1 uncultured Candidatus Bathyarchaeia archaeon | reverse complement strand
CAAACGACGCTGTCGGCGCACTGGTTGCTGGCGCATCCTCTAACATGTACACTCGTGCTGTTAGAAGCCAAAGCAAACCGTAACTTACAGCGTTTGTTCTCCAATTTTTCATCCACCTTGCTTTATTTGTACGGAAATGTGCCTTTCGAGCGTTTACCATAAGGTTATAATAGTATGCACACCGATTGAAAAAATCACAAGTTGGAGCTTTCATGGTTCAAACAAGGCTTTGCATTGTCACGCATACTTTTCTTCCGCATGTAGGTGGGATAGAGAAGGTTGTTTATGAACAAAGCAAACGACTGCTCCAAAAAAACTTTCAGCCCCAAGTGGTAACAAGTCGGATTCAAACGGGCAAAAGCTATGTTTTTGACGGCATAAACGTTGAATGCTACGAATCCATGAACACGGGTTTCAGGCTTGGCATACCATATGTTATTCCGAATGTGACAAGTTTTGGCACCTTCACGAAAGCCGTGAAAAACTCAAAAATCGTTCACGCCCATGGGCATCCGTATCTGAGTTCACTTCTTGCCGCCAAACTTGCCAAACAATATGGCAAACCGTTTGTGCTAACCCAGCATAACACATTCATTGAATACAATAACATTTTCAACGAGGTTGAACGGCTAAACGATTTGACGATTGGCAAACAAAACCTTAAAGAAGCCGACAAAATCATCGCCATAAGCAACGCCACCAAAAACTACGTTTTAAGCCTTGGCGCCAAACCAAGCAAAGTAAAAGTTATCCACAACGGCGTTGACTTAAACCGCTTCCAACCCTTGCCCCAAGTTAAAGAGGAAATGCGAAGAAAACTCGGCATCCCACACGATGCAAAAGTGGTTTTAACCGTTCGACGCCTTGTCTACAAAAACGGCGTAGACACCCTAATTGAAAGCGCAAATATCGCTGCAAAAAAGAACAAAAAAATCGTTTTCCTCGTAGTCGGCAAAGGCCCAGACATGAACAGCGTGCAAACACAGGTTAAGCAGTTGGGTATTGAACAAAACTTTAAGCTTGCAGGTTTTGTTTCAGACGCGGACTTGCCACTGTACTATAATACTGCTGACGCGTTTGTTTTACCATCTAAATCGGGGGAAGGATTGCCGCTGGTTGCCCTTGAAGCCATGGCATGCGGATTGCCCGTTATTGCTACGAATGTTGGAGGAATAAATGAGATAATGCTAAAGGGGTACGGCAGGTTAGTGCCACCAAATAGACCTGAAACGCTTGCCGAAGCCATCTTGGAGTTTGCGGAAATTGATTTTTCTTTACGAAAAAGCGAGTTGCGAGCGTTAGTTAACGAAAAGTATGGTTGGGATAAAAACGTTGAACGACTTATGGAAATATACCAAGAACTTATTTAACCAAGAACGGAATCTATATAGCCTTTCCAGAAAGGAAGATGCTCAATGACTACAAAGGTAGAACTGGTATCGGTAGTAATTCCCACACTCAACGAAGCAGGAAACATACTAGAAACCGTAACAACAATCCACAAAGAACTAGAATACCCTAAAGAAATCATCATTGTCGACGGAAACTCTACAGACGGAACCAAAGAAATCGTTAAAGACCTAAGTTTTTGCAGGCTAATCATTGAACCAAGACGTGGCTATGGACTTGCCTATAAAATAGGCATGAAAAACGCCAAAGGCAACGTTATCATAATGGTTGACGGCGACGGCACCTACGAAGTTAGACACATTAACCGCATGCTGGCTAAAATGGTGGAAGAAGACGCAGACATGGTTTTAGCCACAAGAATGTATGACCCAAACAAAGCCATGGGCTTCTTCAACTTTGTCGGAAACAAGATAATAACTTGGTGCTTTGACTTCCTCTACAGCCAATTCCTCAGCGACACCCAATCAGGTTTTAGAGCAATATCTCATGAAGCAATAGACAATGTTAAACTGGTTGAAGGCGACATGGCGTTTGCAACTGAAATGCTAATTAAATTTCAAAAGAAAGGCTACAAGATGGTTGAAGTACCATCCACGTATAAAATCCGAAAATATGGTAAACCTAAGCTGAGAAAGTTTAAGTCAGGAATCGAGATATTTACCACTATGGTTAAAGGGCTAGTTAACAAGTGAAAAACGCATGGAGAAATTAGGCTTCGACTTTAACAGTGAAAAAACCGCCGTAATGGCGATAGCTATTGTACTAGTTATTGTTGCAAGCACTATTGCAGCTTTTTTTGTTTGGCGTCTTCCTGAACCTTCAGGTTACAGCACAATTTACCTGCTGGATGACCAAAACCAAGCCGTAAACTATCCAGACGTGCTTGTCATTAACCACAATAACAGTTTAACCGTTCCAGTTGTTGTCGAAAACCACATGGATAAAGAGCAATATTACCAATTACAAGTAAAGATTGTTCAGGAAACAACTTCTTTCCCATTGGAAGAAGATGCATACGCCACTTACGAGATGCTACTTAAGGATAAAGGAAACTGGCAAAACTCCTTGCCGCTCAAAATCAATCAATCTGGGGATTACAGTGTAGTTTTTGAGTTGTGGTCAAAAGACAAAGAAGCGGGAACCTACTCGTTTACATACAATTTCTGTGTCTTACACATCAAAGTCACAGTCAACCCAAACTAGAAATGCAAGCTAGCTTTGCCTGAACATGTTTCTGCATGACTCAGCACATTTACGGCAAGTCTGAGCGCAACGTTTCATGAAGTCATCACTAAACTTCTCGCACGATTGGGCACAGCTGTCGCAGATTTGGGAGCATAAATTGCACATCTCGTTTTGGAATTCAACGTCTCTTAACATGTAATCCGCTGACATCACGCAGGCGTCAGCACAAGCATTCATGACTGTGATGTGTTTTGCCTCTGCGTGTTCACCGCCCATTTTCAGGCATTGCGCAGTGGTTTCAGCACATGTGCGGTAGCAGTCTAGGCAGTCGGTGATGCATTTTTGAGCAACCTCACTTTTTGACATTCCCATTTGCATGAATTGCACCTCCAAAAAACTGGTGTCTTGGCGTTTTTTTAATAGGTATGTGATAACATGCAAACAACAACATGATGGCAACACAGACAAACAAAGCCGAAGACAACTTGTGCAACAGCCACAACCAGAACGCAAACCACAAAACCAGCCATTTAAAAATTGCACAGCAAAGCTCAAACCTTAGGTTCTAGTTGTGCTAAGCAAATTTCCCCCACAACATCTAAAGAAAACAACAGCCCATAAAAAGGCAGAAAAAAAACTGCTGATTAAGCAGTTAAGCTTTCTTGTGCTTAGCCACATACGCCTTTTCAATCGCAACCCGATGCACGTTATTATAAGCACAGAACGGAATAATCTTCTTGTCAGGCGTAATGTAATGCACCACGCAACGACGAGCACGATTAACATCAAAGTTATATGCATCCATAAACGCCATGCAACCCAAAAGGAAGATTCTTCTGCGGATTTTACCCAGCGACTGATAAGACGGCGAAAGATGCATACGAATAATCGAATTCATCAACGTTAACATGCCAACTTCTTTAGTTACTAAAACCATGTTCATAGACAACATCGAAGCCATAAACAACGAGGAAAGCAAAGATATTTTGCCTTTTGACTCAGCAGACTCTGCAGTGCCCCGAATGGTTTTGAAGAACCTGTCGAAATTGACAAACTTATTGATGGGAAACATCTTGCCCTTTCTTGACACATAAACCCAATTCACAATCCCACACTGAGGACTACACGAGAACAACGGCCAAGGCTTCTGCATAAACTTCCGCATAATCTTAATCGGCGAAGTCATAACCGACATCGGAAACAAATCAGTAGTTTTAATTTCCCCATTCGTCTGTTTCTCTACGTCTTCAGCAAAGCTCCATTCACGAAAGTTCTCACGAAACGGATTCTCTGTTGCTCTTCCAGTAAAAGCGATAGGCTGAAAAATTAAGCCTCTGATGATATCGGTGTTTTTCGCGGCGAACCGAATCATGTCGCCTACTTCCTTGTCGTTTAAGCTCTTCATAAGGGTGTTGACAAGGATAACCTCAATGTCATGTTTGCGGCATACATCAATTGCCTTAAGCTTCACATCTACAAGCTCTCTGCCCCTAATCTTCTTGTTAAAGTCTTCGTGGAAGCTGTCAAAAGATAAGTACACAATGTTTAAGCCATTATCCTTCAGCTTCTTAGCCAACCCCGGAGTATCAACCAAATGAGTCCCATTCGTGGCCAGAATAGTCATGAACTTTAATCTGTGCGCGGCACCAACGATTTCAGGCATATCTTCACGTTCAAGAGGTTCACCGCCAGAAAACAAAATCGCTGGAGGTTTAGGATTTGCTTTAGCAGCAAATTCCAGCATACCTATAAGCGCTTCTTTGGTAGGCTCATAATCCTCGTCTTGATCGGGAAAAGTTGAGAAGCAAATTGCACATTTAAAGTTGCATCTTTTAGTTACATCAATCACACCAATAACTGTGCCTGAAGCGTGATTCTTACAAGTCTCGCAAACGTAAGGGCAACCTTCAGGGTTTTTAGGTGCATACAGATCGCCAAGATACTGGAACTGGTCATATTTTTGCATATGCTCAAAAATCGGTGGGCTTTGCCAATGGATAGCTTTGAACTCGCCATGTTCAGGGCATCGTTTGGTTATATTGATTTTACCGTTTACTTCACGTAACTGTGCATCTATTTTCTTTTGGCATTCAGGACAAATGCTTTTGGTTTCGCTCATATTAGCATTCCAACTATTGCTTCGATAATCAACGCTAAAGGCAACAGAATCATTGACATAGTCACGATTCGCTCATATTTGCGCACGTTCTGAATTGTTGACCCTGCAGTTACCAAGCGTATTGAAGAGTAAATCAAAAGAACGCTCCACAACAAAATTAGTGGCAAGTAATAGATTGTGAATTCACCGATGAAGTAGGGAAGAGGCGCAAGTAAACCTGTTAGCATGAAAAACAACGCGCCGACCTTAGCTGCGCTGAAACTGCCAATTTTTTGGGGCAGAGTTGGATAACCAACCTTTGAATCTCCTTCCATGCTTAGAATGTCACGTAGGACGTTGCCGCCGATGGTTCCAAAAGCAATCGGATACAAGCTTAAGGAAATCAGGCTGATGTTGTTTAGAACTGTAGCTTCACCGTACATAAAGGCGGTTCCCGTCAAGATACCCACAAGAATGTTTGCTGCAAAACCGGATTTACGTTTAATCAAATAAGAGTAAAGCAGTAGCAGCAGCGAGTCAGCGGCAATAATTGCGAAGCTTAACCAGTTGATAAAGTAGGACATGATTAAGCCTGCAGCAAACAACACGCCTGAAACAGCCACCACCTGCTTTAACGATAAAGCACCTGCAGGGATTGGGCGTTTAGGTTTAATTACAGCGTCACTTTCTCGGTCGAAATAATCGTTAATGGCAAAACCAGCTGAAGTTATGAACGCCATTGAAAAGAAAATTAGCGCAATATGAACTGGGTCAATAATGCTTTTTGTGATGGCTAAAGCTGTTAGAAGCGATAATCCACCAGTCATCAGCCAGTAGGGCATCCTTAAAAGAGCTACTAATCCTCTGGCTGGGGTGGGCTTGGTCATTTAATCAGTTTCCTCTCAGCGATAATGTCTTTTATGCTGTCTTCGAGGCTAACTTTTGGAGTCCAGTCCAATTCTTTCTTTGCTTTATCAATGTTGAACCAGATTTTGGTTACGTCACCGTGCCAAGAAACATTGGTGGTGGTTACCACGGTTTTATCTTGCAGGTTAAGAATAGTTAACATCATTTTGGCAAGCTCCAAAATACTGTAGGTTTTGCCATAACCTAAATTGTAGACTTGACCATTAGCATCCTCTTTAACGCCAATCTTTACCAAAGCATCAACAACGTCAGAAACATGCACAAAATCGCGTGACTGCAACCCCGTGCCGATAATAACCAGCTTGTTGGGGTCTTTTGCAAGTTTATCTAGGAAGTCATGGATTACACCGTGGCATCTTGAGCCGTAAACGTTAGCGAAGCGTGTTATGGCGATGTCTAAACCGTATTGTTCACGGTACATTTGGCAGTATTGTTCACCAACCACTTTGGATAAGCCGTAACAAGAGAACGGGTGAAAACCATACTCTTCAGGGGTTGGGAAAACTGTTGGGTTGCCATAAACAGCTGCGCTTGAGGCAAAAACAAGTTTGGCGTCGTCTTTACGTGCCTTTTCCAAGACACACAGGGTGCCTTTCGCGTTTGTTTCAAAGTCCTCCATCGGGTTTTCCATTGAGTAAGGCACAACAACTTGGGCAGCTAAGTGATAAATTAAGTCAGCCTTTTCTTGGTTGCAAAGCGTTTTTAGGTCTAAGATGTCGCCTTTAACAAATTTTGCTTGCGGCACGTCTTGGACGTTTTCCAGTTTTCCACTTGACAAGTTATCGTAAATAGTCAAGTTTGATGTTAAGGTGGAGAGCTTTTTTGATAAGTGAAAACCTATAAACCCTGCGCCACCAGTAACCAGCACTTTTTTACCTTGAAGTTCAGCCATTCAAATCACGACAAAGCCTATATTCTCATGTATGCAGTGTTAGGGTATATGTCGCATGTGAAAACTATAAAAACTTTTAGGGATTTGCTTGCCTTCCTTACAATAATTCCTATGGGTGGAAAGGAAGACTTCGTTTTAACCTCAGCTGAACATGTTTACCTTTTTCCGATAATTGGTGGATTTATCGGTTTGCTTGGTGCTGCTTATTTTGTCGCCAGTAGTTTTATTGTTCAATTTCTTGTTGGCTTAGTAAGCAGTGTAATTGCTTTGCCGTTAGGTTTTCTTGTGACACTTGCTCCAGCAGCCATGACAATAGCGTTTTTGCTTGTAATGACTGGGCTTCAACATTTTGACGGTTTAATTGACCTTGGCAACGCTGTTGGTCAACGCAACGTGCATGACCGCAAAATGATGGCTCACGCTTGGACAGTAACCTATTCTGGAGCAGTGTTTGCTATGATAATCGAGTTCATCGCCGTCTTAGGCTTGGTTTTAGTCAATCCAGCCTTTGCGTTTGCCGCTGTTTTAGTTGCTGAAGTTTCTGCCAAGCTGGCGATGGTTACGATTGTCTGGGTTGGAAAACCCACGCATAAAGGGTTAGGCTCAATTTTTCTAAAGAAGGCTAAAAAAAGACTCAATGCAGTGGCTTACTTGATTTCCACTTTAATTGCGTTTGCAGTGTTTACGTTGATTGGCAACTGGTGGTTGGGCGCTTTAAGCGTTGGGCTTGTGCTGGTAAGTGTTCCTGTGGCGTTTGTTATGGAAAAAGTTGCCCTCAAAGTGTTTGGCGGAGTTTCAGGCGATGTTATAGGTGCAACAAACGAGGTTGCAAGGGCAGTCACACTTATTTCGTTTGCTGTCGTGTTGATGGTGCTATGAAAGTTCCTGCGTTAATTATGGCTGGCGGAAAAGGCACACGCATGGGGTTACCTACTGAGAAGCCAATGATGCCTTTTCTGGGAAAACCCCTAATTGATTGGGTAACAAACGCCATTTCTGAAGCGAAAAACATTTCCCAGTTTTATGTAGTAACCAGCGCAAATACGCCTGAAACAGAGAAGCACTGTTTAGAACAGGGTTGGCAGATTCTACGCACAGACGCACAAGGCTACCACAATGACCTCAAACAAGCGGTTTCAAAAGCAAACTTGACTGGACCAATATTAACGATGCCTTCAGATGTGCCTGCAATAACAGGGCAGTTCCTTGACAGGGTTGTGGATGCATTTGAAAGGTGCGGTAAAGACTTTTTGGCAGTGTTTGTTCCTATCAAGTCAAGGCAGGATTTAGGGCTTTCAATTTCCTCCACTGACGAGTACAAAGGCGTTTGGTACGCTGTTTCAGGAATAAACGTGATTGATGGCGTAAAGATTCAGGGCGAAGGAAAGATTGAGACAAGCGCAATAATCACTGAAGAGCAAGAGGTTCTGCTTAACGTTAACACGCTTAAAGATGTGGAGATAGCGCAAAAAATGCTGAGTGAATCAAGGATTTAGCTGCTACCTTGATTTGGGGTTTCTTCAGGCTTACTTGCTGGCTCAATGCTGTCTTTGGCTTCCTCTCCACTTGCTTGCTCGTTTGTGGGCGGAGAGATTTTTCTTTGAATAAGCGATTTAACTGCGTTTGCAAGAGAGTTGCATGCGGCTTTGCGGGCGTCTCCTGAACTGTCGACTTCTTTAGTTTTAATGTCCTTCTCTAGATTCTGCATTTGACCAAGCATGGCTTGCTTCTTTTTCATGTATTCTTCCTGAAGCTTCTTTTGTTCGGCGCCAGAATCTTGCTCTGCTAGTCTGAGGCGTTTTCTTGCAGCATCCAATCTCAAGTTTAGGTCAATAATCTTGTTTTCGCGGGTTAGTTTCTTGATGGGGTTTCTTGGTTCATCTTCCATATACAGCTTGTTTAGTTCTTCGTTGAGTTGCCGCACTTCTTTTTCTAAGAAACTCATGGCAAGTTTTCGTTTGGCTGCTAACTCTTTAGCTTGAGCGGCATATTCAGCGTCTATGTCACCACCAAGACCTCCTGTTTTAACCGTGGAGCCCTGAACAGCTAACGCTAAGCGTTTTCTTGCAGCAGTTAACTTTTGGTTTATTTCGCCTTGTTTTTGGTCTCTTGCTAATTTCTTAAGCGGGTGCAAGTAGCTGGTTTTTACCTTGTTTAGTTCGGCTAATTCCTGTTCAAGGTGTTTCACGTTGTTTATTAGAAAGTCGATGGCGCTTTTTCCTTTAACCACATGCTCCTTGGTTTGCGCAGCGTATCCAGCGTTCATTTCGTTTAAGAGAGTCTTATTCTCTTCTAGTGTTTTTGTTGAAACTTCAATTTCGGCTTCGCTCAGCAGTCTTTGGGCGAGCTGCTCTTCGATTTCATTGAATATTTGCTTGAATTGTTTATCAAACTCTTCGTCGGGAGTTATGATGCCGTTTGAGGCAAACGATAAAACAACCTGCCTAAGGTTTACCATCCAGTCGTCAAAGAATCTGCTGATGGGTGAATGCTCAAACTTTTCGTTACTGAGCAGTTCAATGAATTCTAAAGTGTCAGTTTCAAGCGCATTAATTTTTGCTAGTTCCTCAGCTGAGAAGGGGGATATTTGCTGTGGAGCTTCTGGTTCTTGCGTGGGTTCTGGCTCTTCTATGCGGACTGGCGCTTCAACGCTAACTGCCTTGATTGGTTCTGGCGCTGGAGGTTGAGGGGCTGGGGGAACTGGGATTTCTTTAACTTGGGGTGGCTTTTGTTTTTCTTCTGGGCTTAGAGGAGTTAAGCTGCCAAGTTTAGGGACAAGGTCGCCGAAAACTGCAACCA
>CAYMLF010000075.1:0-9324 GCA_964391275.1 uncultured Candidatus Bathyarchaeia archaeon | reverse complement strand
TCGATTCTTTGAAGGCATAAAGTGAGAAAGCCCCAAACCAGCAATAAGAATAGCTAGTGGAGCAATGAGAATTAACAATCCGCCTGCAGCTTCTAGTAACGACATAGCCTTTCCCCGCTTAGGTCACATCCGCTGTTTATGCTTATTAAGTTTTAAGAAGCTTTTTAAAGAGTAAGCGTTAAAAAGGCAAGAGATGGGAGAGAGTTGAAGCTGAAACTGGCAAAGGCGATTCTGCTGCTTCTATGCTCATCAGCTTTGTTGCTGGGCGTAAAACCTGCCTTGGGCTGGAGCAACGGCGGTTACTCGGCAAATCCAGCGCAGCCAGATTATGGCACGCATGACTGGATTGCACATCACGCCCTTGACTACCTGTCCGCTAATGAGAAGCAGTACATCGTTGATAACCTTGCAGTCTATCTTTATGGTACCGAGTTGCCTGATAACAACCAAGCAGACGACGGGATAGGCGACACAACCAAACACCACGTTTATTTTAACGTTGACGGTTCAATGTACGATAACGCGTCGGCTAAGCGGGCAGATGAGGAATACCAGAAGGCGTTGGCTTTCCTGAAAAGCGGGGATTATGTGAACGCTTCAAAAGCGGCTGGAGTCATGAGTCACTACATCGTGGATGTTGCAGTTTTTGGGCACGTTATGGGTTCAGGCACGCCGTGGGGGGCAGAGGTTAACCATTCAAACTATGAAAACTATGTTAACGCCAAAACAAGCGAGTATGATTCTGCTTTCAGCGTATACTTGTCCTATGATGGCGCCTTAACTGCGGTAGCAACGTACAACGCAACCGTTAATGTCGCTTATGATACAACCTTTGACGCCGACGGCGATTGCACCTGCAACTGGATGGATAGCAATTATAACACGAGCAACACAGCGTTTGCAAACCGCATGGGAGAATCACTCAACCTTGCAGTCAACACACTAACTGACGTTCTGCATACGCTTTATCAACAAGCAAACCCCAGCACTACACCAACGCCAACCCCCACAATCTCGCTCATACCAACCGCAAGTCCCACAACGTCATCCTTACCAGTAACGCCAGAATACCCAACCAGTCAGATACTGTCGATATTTATGGTAATTATTCTTGCAAGCGCGGTTATATGCAAAAAGCAAGCACACAAACCATAACGGGTTGGTGCGGTCGCCGGGATTTGAACCCGGGTACTCAGCTTGGGAAGCTGATGTCCTACCGAGCTAGACTACGACCGCGCAAGCTTTGATGCTTAGATTTTCTGTTAAGGTTAGGGATAATATATTGGTTTTTACTTTGAAACAGGGGTGTTTTCTTAAAAAATATTTGGATGCCAAAGGGTTACTTGTTTTCTTCTTTCATTAATCTGTAAACTGCATAGTTTACCCCATGGCTCACAGAACTGAACCTTTTTTCTTTGATTTGTTGTTGCAGATAGTTGAGGACTTCGTCGTCTAAGGTTACGGTTGTTTGCTTCTTTTTCCCCGACATGCTTTGTGTAGTGTTTTTGTTTTGCATATTTATCTTTCCATTAGTGGCTGATATTTAATATCCACACCAAATACTTTATACTTGAGTCCACAGTATAAATAAGAGAGCGCCTTAAGAGAAATCGATAGAAGACCCAGCGATTTGAAAGAAAAAACCATTCTAATAGTCGAAAATTACCCCGATTTAACAAGAGCATTTACACTTATACTACAAAAAAACGGTTACAGCACCGACAAGGCCAAAACAACCAAGGAAGCACTGGAAAAGATCGGAAAAAACCGCTACTCTGCAGTACTAATTGATGATGAACCTCCCGAAATTGACACAGCTACGCTTCTGGTGGAGCTAAACAAGCACAATACAACCAAGGTAGTAATCACTGATCACCCAGAAAAAGCCGCCGCTCAGGGAGCCGACGGCTGCATAAATAAAATAGTTAAAATGGACGAGTTACTGTTGCTCCTTAAAACTCGACAGTAACGAACTATTCTGAATTATAGATAATCTCTTTATATCTAAAAGTGTGAAAATCAAATGACGCTCAATCAAGTTTGCGTCTGCTGGCTTACTGCAAGCGTGGGAAAGGAGAAGGAATGGTTTCCAACAAAAAGGCAATCCTCATTATCGACGATGATTTGGGGGTTTCAAAAACATTCTCTCGTATTTTAGAAAAAAACGGTTATCTAACTGACACCGCTAAAACAGGCAAGGAAGCTATAGGAAAAGCAAAAACCAACACGTACGCGGCAGCCCTGATAGATATGCGCCTGCCCGATTTTGACGGCAACACCTTAATTGCTAAGTTGCCTAAAAAAAACTTGGTGAAAATAGTAATCACCGGTTTTCCCTTGTTGGCGCAAGAAACAAAAGCTGATGCCTGCCTACTAAAACCTGTGAAAGCCCAAGACCTGCTATCTACCCTAAGAGAAAAACTAGAAAGCAAGTCCTAAAACAGCCGCCATTCAAGGCTGCTTGGGGGTTTAGCTGTCAAGACAGCGTAACTGTTATCTCTAACAAACCGAAAGAACAATACACTACCAAAGAGAAGAATACGCCTATGCCAAAAACTTACACTTACGACGACGCCGGAGTGAACCGCAAGCAACGTGTAGAATCCAAAAAGCACCTTCAAATCCTGCAGGAAACCTACAAGCACAACGCCGCTGGAGCAGTTATGCATTTGCCATACGGAAACATCTTCCCCATAAGCCCAAACCAGTATATGGACTTGGTTATTGAGGGCGTGGGCACGAAAGTTCTGATTGCAGAGCTAACCAAAAAGTATGACACAATCGGCATCGACGCCGTCGCCATGGCGGTAAACGACGTTATCCGTTCAGGAGCCAAACCGCTTGCCATAGCCGACAACATTCACGCTAAAGCCAGCGACCCTGAACTAGTGAAAGCTTGGTTGACAGGCATTGCAGCAGGCGCAGTTGAATCAGAGTGCCCAGTTACAGGCGGAGAAATAGGCGATGTCGCAGAAATAATCAAAGGCTTGAGTGAAAACACGGGTTTTGACATGGTCGTTGCCTCCGTGGGTATGGTTAATAAAACTGACATAATCACGGGTGAAGACATTAAGCCGGGCGACCCCATCATCGGCTTAGCCAGCAGCGGATTGCACAGTAACGGCATAACGTTGGCAAGAAAAATCCTCTTCAAGCAGTGGGGCGGAAAATACGAACCCACTGATGTGCCTAAAGGTTTGGAGCGGCAAGTCGGCTTAGAAGCGCTAGAGCCAACCAAATTGTACGTTAAACCGCTCCTAAAACTGGCACATGACGTGAAGATTAAGGCAGCAGTCCACATAACAGGCGACGCGTATAAAAAATTCAACAACCTCACCCAAGCATCGCCAGGCATCGGTTTTAGCTTTGACAATTTTAAGCCACAACCAATTTTCGGGTTAATCCAAAGAACCGCCGCTGAACTTGGCTACATGATTACTGACGAGGAGATGTTTAAGACGTTTAACATGGGCTGGGGCTTTGGTATAATCGTTGACAAAGCCGACATTGACAAAGCCATGAATGCGCTTGAGCAAGACAGCGTTAACCCAGAGCGAATCGGCAAAGTTACAGACAAAGAACGAGTCGTCGAAATACACCACCAAAACAAACACCTGATTCTGTAGCCGAATAGGTTAGACTCAAAACAAAGGATAACAAAAAAATAAAATAAAGAAAAAGCAGATTATGCTTCTAAGGCTTTCCTTAATATGTCAGCCTTGTCTGTTTTTTCCCATGGGAACTCGACATCGTCTCTGCCGAAGTGCCCGAAAACAGCGGTTTTCTTGTAGATTGGCCTCAGCAGGTTAAGGTGGTCGATGATGGCTTTGGGTCGCATGTCAAAGTTCTTTTGAACTAATTCAAGGATTTTTTCGTCAGAAAGCTTACCTGTTTCATTAGTGTTAATCAACACTGAGATTGGCTGGGCAACACCGATGGCATAGCTGATTTGAACTTCACATTGGTCTGCTAAGCCAGCTGCAACAATGTTTTTGGCGATGTAGCGTGCGAAATATGTGCCTGAACGGTCAACTTTGGATGGGTCTTTACCGCTGAAACATCCGCCACCATGGCTTCCCACTCCACCGTAAGTGTCAACGATGATTTTTCTGCCAGTTAAGCCTGAGTCTGCAAGGGTTCCGCCAACTACGAATCTTCCTGTACCGTTAATCACGTATTTAATGTCTTCAGGAATAAGGTTGGCTGGGATAACTTGTTTTATGACCTTCTCGATGATTTCATTCTTTAAAGTGGCATCATCGATTCTGCCGTTGTTTTGAGCTGCAATAACCACGGTTTTAACACATTTGGGTTTGCCGCCTTCATATTCAACAGTAACTTGAGACTTACAGTCTGGACGCAGGTAAGGCATAACGCCTGTCTTTCGAACTTCAGCTAAACGTTTAACAAGCCTGTGAGCAAGCAAAATCGGTAGCGGCATGAGCTCTTTTGTCTCGTTTGAAGCGTAACCGAAAACCATGCCTTGGTCTCCAGCGCCTTGCTCGTGACCTTCATGCTCGTTTACTCCCATGGCAATGTCTGGTGACTGCTCTGTTAAGGAAACCAGTATGCCGCAGGTTTCCCAGTCTAAACCATCTTTTGCATTGTCAAAGCCGATTTCTCTAAGAGTCTGGCGAACAATGTTTGGAATGTTTACGTGGCAGCTGGTTGTGATTTGACCAGTAATCACTACTGTTCCTTGCATAACAAGTGTTTCACAGTCTACTCGTGCTTTCGGATCTTTCGTGAAGATTGCATCCAAAACGCTGTCAGATACTTGGTCTGAAACTTTGTCTGGGTGACCTTCTCCAACGGATTCAGATGTAAACAAATATTTTCCATTTTTTTTCATTAAGGAACCCTTCATCGCTTGAGTTGAAAGTAGATAATCGGGTGTTTTTCTTAAAAGGCTTTCTGCAAGTACCGAACAAAAGCAGGCTTTGAATGAAAAGCTAACACAAACCATATTTAAATTAACAATCAAGCAAAACTGCAAACAACAAAGGCTTTCACATAGGCCGCTTACAAGAATACTCATCCAAATTTTCAATAATTATAAAAACTTCCACGTACGCTTAGAAGGGTATAGTGCAGAATTATGGCTAAAGCTTTAACGCTTAAACAATTAATACAAGAAATCACCAAGCAAAAAGCTCCTGGACCCTCAATCACCTACACTCCATTCCACATGTTCTACACACTAGAACTCATCGCAAAAGAACCGCTGGGAAGAAACAGGCTTGCTGAAAAGTTAAGCGTTGGAGACGGTGCAGTAAGAACCATAATTAACCGTTTGAAAGAGGCAAATCTAATTTCGGTTTCCAGAGGAGGCTGTACGCTAACTAAGAGAGGTCAAGAAGTTTGGCGAAAATTTGAAGAATTCTTTCCTAAGCGAGCCGAAATACCGAAAAATGAGTTAGCAGTCTCAAAGTTCAACTATGCGTTTTTAGTTAAAAACTGCGGCAACAAAGTTAAATCAGGCATTGACCAACGTGACGCAGCCATAATTGCAGGTGCAAAACGAGCCATAGTGATTGTATCCAACAATGGGCATCTATGCATAGAAAATGTCAGCGAAAGCATAGAAAAAGACTACCCTAAAGCTGCAAGCCAAATTCTAAAACAGATAACGCCGCAGAGTAATGATGTGGTGATTATTGCTGGAGCTGATGCGCCGTTGAAGGCTAAACTGGGCGCTTTTGCGGCAAGCTGGTCACTGATTGAACAATAGCCCTTTTAAGTGGTGTATTTTTCTCCGCTCATGAATAAGCGTTCAAGAACAGTGTTAACGTTTGTCATGCCCTCGTTGGTTTTCGACGACACAGGCATCAAAAGAAATTGCAAACCCAGCTTGCTTATAGCTTGCATCATGTTGCGGCTGAAGAGGCGTTTGGTTCCCTCAAGCTTTTCTTCTATTGCATCTTCAAGCGCTCTAGTGTTTGCTGACCAAGTGGCGATTGCTTCAGCATCCTTTTTCGGAACTAAATCAGTTTTTGAAATCAAATGTACTTGCGGCTGGAAAAATCTGTTATAAACCGCAGCTGACAGGAACATGTTTGAAACATAATTAAGCGGATTTATCGAGAAAACAGCGTCAAAGAGGTAAAGCAACGCTTTCGGTTCCTTTGTAAGCTCGTTTACGATGTAGGGTCCACTTGCACGGAAAGCAAAAAGCTCCATTTGCCCAGGAGTATCCACCAAAACAAGATCAGCGTTAGTTGCCTCAATGTCACGTGTCAGGTTTTCTACTTCGTCAGCAATCAAGTCCGCAGCCATAATCAACGCGCCGTTGGGTCCCAACCCGTACTTTTCCATTATATCGCCGACGTCAACATAGTTTCGCACATCAACATCTGGCGAGTAAGGAAGCTTTAACGCTCCAGGATCCAAGTTCACGACGGCAACATCTTGTTTAGACATTTTTAGCCATTCGCTAAAAGCTGCGGTGAACAGGGATTTTCCTGAACCTGCAGTTCCTATGATAAATGCAAGAGGCATCTTATTTTTTCACTCAACAACGATTGGTGCTCAGTTTACGTAATAACCTTTCGGTTAAACTTGTTAAATCGCGTAATCGGGATAGTCAGTGTTTGCTTCTGGAATAGTTTGCAGGTCAGCCTCTTTCAGTTTGTTACGTTTTGTTTTAAAGAACGCGAATGTTCCTAAACCAACCGCTAAAGCCACTGAAACTGTAAGGTGAATTAGATAAGCAGGTATTAAGACGGCAGTTTTAGTCATGCTCAATGCTCCAGTGTACTGCTCATCACCAGCCCAGCTTGCTTGAATAGTGTATAATCCAACTGTTTGCAATTGCCAGTTCACCAAAAAGCTTCCATCCTGTCCTGTCAAGGTTGAACCGACAACCTTCCATGGCGAATTGTTTACTTTACCGTACACGGTCACGTTTTGGTTTTGCACTTCAGGCTTGATTTGACCAGAAATTGTCATGGTGCTGTTTTCAGAAATAATAGTTGGCGTAACCTGCAAAGCTAAGGTGCTGGGGGTCATGACGTTGAAGCTTGCAGAAACCTGTCCAGGGTCAACCTGCATTGAGGTTCCAAGAGGAATCACTTCTGGAGACGCTTTTTTGTAGTCTGATGGGCACTCGCCGACTCGCCAGCCTTCTTTCCAGTTTCCGCCAGTGCATTCAGCAATGTAATACTTGGTGTCTTCATGTTGTATGTAGTGGTAATTGCTTCTTGCGTTTTTGGGTGGATTAGCCAAGTTTACGCCGATGTTCATGTGGGATTGCTCTTCGTAATACAGCAAGGCAACTTTTAACCCTCCTGCCTTCATTATTGAGGCGGCAATAAACGCGAAGAGGTCGCAATCTCCTTTGCCTGTAATCATGGTTTCTGTGGGGTATTTTCCTGGTGTTGTTTCCTCGTATGGTATCTGGTGTACAAGCATTAAGACTGCGTTGGCGAAGTCTTCTTCATTATCGTACATTTGCCGTAAACGTTCTGCCGCGGGTTTTAAGGCGTAAGGTGTAACGAATTTGGAAAAGTCGTTGCTTGATGAGAGCCTGTGGTTTTGGCGTGCAAAATGCTCGTTTAACTGTTGCGGTATGACTATTTCAAGTTGGTAAGTTGTGTCGCCGTCTGGCTTGTCTAGTAGTTGGTAGGAGAGTTTGTAGTCTTGTCCAAAACAGGTTGGAATCAGTGATAAGGCAATAGTGATTGTTAGGATGGTGATTATGGATTTAGCGAGAGCTTTTTTCATGGCTACTGGCACTAGGCTAAAGTTAGTTTATGTTTTTTGTGAAATTCAAATTAATACTTAAAAAACTATCCCAAAGTTGAGCCTAATTGTGCCTTGTTGCCGTTCCACCAACGCCATGTATTTGTTCGGTGAGCTGAATGATTGCGCGTTCAAGTTTGTCTTCAGGATTTTCAGCTTCTCTTTCTGTAATTGTTAAGTGTAGCTCGATGCAGTGAATTTTCTCGGCTGGCAAGGGATGCGACTTAACGTATACACCTTTGTTGTCAGCCATTACTTTATCAATGAATGGTGCAATAGTTGATTCCGCAACGTTGTCTACGAAAAGGCTTTTTTCACAGAAAATCATGCTGCCCGTTGCTTGCTTGAGTATGGGTGCAATTGTTTGGTTGAAGATGGCTTCCATTTCTGAAGGTATGCCTGGCAACACAAAGATTGTGGTTTCTTGCAGGTTGACTTGCATGGCTGGTGCGGTTCCAATGGGGTTGTTGACTATCAAAGTGTTTTCTGGGAATATTGCCATTTTAACTCTGGGCTGGGTCATTTCGATTGGTGTTTGTTTGCCTCTTTTTGCGGCGTATTCTTCGCTTCTTTGTTTTACCATTTCGAGGGCTTCTGGGTTAACTTGTAGTTTGCGGTTTAGGGCTTTTGCAATGCCTTCAAATGTTTTATCGTCAAAAGTTGGTCCAAGTCCGCCTGTGGTTATGATGTAGTGGGGTTTGCGTGTGATTGCTTGGTTTAGGGTTTCTGCGATTTCTTCTAGGGTGTCTTGGATTACGGTTATGCGTTTAACGTTTACTGCTAGGTGGGTTGCTTGTTTCCCAAGCCAATGCGCGTTTGTGTTTTGGATTTTGCCTATTAAAAGCTCGTTGCCGACACAGATGATTTCTAAGTTAACTGTCACGGTTCAGCACCACATTGTTTAAGGTTTGAATGTTTGGATGTTAGAATTTAGTGCTGTGGTGCGGGTTTATAGTGTTTGCTAACTAAACGGTTTAAACACGCATGTTAAGCGTGTGTTATTTTTTGCTTAGGTACCATTTTAGGTATTCTTTGCGGCGGTTTTGTCTTTCTTCTTCAGGTGTTTCCTCGTTTGGCCTGTTTTTGTCGCGTAAATCCATTAGTTCTTGGGAAGTTACAGATAAGCCGCAGCTTTTGCAGACGTAAAGTTTAGTGACTACCATGTACTGCATTTCTCCACCGCATTCTGGACAATAAGTCATTTCTCGGTTTCTCCCACGGATTTTTATAGTATTTCGATTAAAGCAACATATTAGTCTTCGCTTAGAAAACAAGATTTTCTCCCTGATAGAGTTTTGCTAGTTTGGTTGCTTGTCTGTGTGAGTGCTTTTGTGGTGATTTTTTTCTATAGCCCCCCTTATATAAAGGCGGAATTGCACTATGTTGCTGGGTGCGAGGTCTCTCTGCTCTGACCCCCCCTCCCTTATATAAAGCCATGTTGAACGCTCAACTGCTGCTCTCGGCGACCTACCCCCCCTCTATATAAAGAAACCAGCCATCTAAAGCGGCTTCAAGCAAAACCGCAAAAAGCCCATGCAGAATGGTTTGGCGCTGGCTTTACCTGCTGTTGCATTTGTGAATTCA
>CAYMLF010000074.1:0-9457 GCA_964391275.1 uncultured Candidatus Bathyarchaeia archaeon | reverse complement strand
CAGTGCTGTGCACTCTAAAAATGAACGGTGCTGAGGTTTGCAGGCTGGTTGTGCAGTGTGCCACAAGCAGAGCGTACTTTTTACTGCTTGTCGCAGCGCTGCTGAAAGTGCTGATTAAAACTGGAAATTTGATTGTTTACTCCACCACAATGCGCTTGGATTAACTTTTCGAGTGGTTTTATACTGTATTTTCCTTATACCTAGCGCAAGCTCAGCAAACTCTTTAATTGTCGTATACTGGAAATCCCATGTTGGCTCGCCATACCGCAAACCGCTACACATTTTGTCTGCGTAAATGTACAATCTAATGCCGTTGTAATTGAACGCTGCCTGATTCGGTTGCCCATATTTTGGCTCAGACAAGACCTTAAATGGCCAGAGCTTGCAGGCTTCAGGCTTCATATGCTGCAATGCGCAGTAGTAGTTGTTTGATGTACTGCAAAGGAAACTGCATGAACCGTCGCTGCATCGTTTAATGTATAGTCTATCTAATCCTGCAACGGTGGTTTCCACGCCAAACCTCTTCACGATGTTGAGCCACTCAGAAAAGCCGACAACAACCGAGTATAGTTTACAGCAGTAACCGCAAGCTTTGCAACGCCAGTCAGCTATGTTTTGCCATGGAACAAACTGCATTTATTTTGCACTCAAAGCCAGACTCATAGAAACTGCATATTAAAATCTTGTCTCAAAAATAGTTAAGAAACTTAGGGCTTCTTATACAAATACAGCGTGTGCGACGGATACCCTAACTGAGGGTTTTCACAGAAATTCTCGATTTTTTCAGGTCTCCAACCGATGATCTCGTAGTCATGTGATACTACTCGCACGCCTTTCTTGAGGTCACTCTCTAGCTTTGGGCGAATTTTCTCGTTGGCGCTGGTTGTTAAATATAGAAAAACCACGTCTGCTGAATTCAAATTTACTGTGAACATGTCACTGTTAACGATGGTTACCCTGTCGCTTAATCCGTTTTCATGTATGTTGCTTAGCGCTTTTTTCGCTAAGTCTTCCCTCAACTCGATGCCTACGCCGCGTGCGCCAAAACTTTTAGCTGCCATAATAACTGTTCGTCCATCGCCAGCACCCATATCAAACAGGACTTCTCCAGCCTTCAAATTCGCAATCTTTAGCATCCGCTCAACAACAATCATTGGGCTTGGAACAAAGGGTGCAATAAACATTTCAAAAGACTCCTAATGTTTACTGCTTCTATGCTACATAGGTCTCTTTTTTAGGCGTAGGTCTTTTTGCTTCTCCACATTTCAAGCAGCTTTGAGCACATAATTCAAGGTATTTTTCTTCGTCGTTTGAGCCAATCGCTTCTGCCGCTTTATGGCATAATTCGCTGGGTTCACCACATCCCTCTTCTTTACAAAGGTTTGAAATGTAGCTGCATACTTCCTGTACATCTTTGGGTTCCAAAACAGCTCGGTTAGTGCGAACAAGCAAGCACAATTCACGCGCCATAACGCATGTTCGAACATATTTTATTCGCTGTAGAACTTCTTCCCTCAAGTTTTTTCGGCTTATTTCCACGCTTAAGTCTCCCTATATTGCAACAAAGCAGGATAGCAAACCTATGACTATACAATAATAAAAGCTTGTTGCAAAAAATTGCTCCCACAAGGGGTTTGAAGGTATAGAAAAAGGATGGCTTGTTATCCAAAACGCTTGCTTAAAACCTTACGTTCAGCCTCTAAAACCAGCTCGTAGAACCTGTCTGAAAGCTTGGATTCCTTCTCCAAAACCGATAAAACATGCTCCGCTCGAACCCGCCTAGCAGATAAGGCTACAGCAGCAGTTTTTCCATACTTCTCAATCAAAACCGCCGTTTGTTTAGCGATGGCCTGCATCCTCTCCTCATCTTTGGAGAGTTTTTCGCCTTTCTTGTCAAGCATCCGCAAAGCCCTATCTTCGTCAATTTTTAGCATTCCAACGGCGTAGGAGCTACAGTTTGGGCATTTAGGTTTATCTGGCAGGTCTTTTATCCGAATCATCTCCACCCAATCCTCACAATTCGTGCAAACAAACGTGCCTGTCTCGTTAAGCAACCTAGCCTTTGCAGACTCAACCAGTACGGCACGCATACGTTCAGGCGGAATCAAATCCGTCTTCATGCTAACTCTTTCAATGCCTACACGGGCAACAGGAGTCGCTATTCCTCCTGTATTTACCACTTTGAAGCCAATTTCCCCTTGCCGCATCTTCTTCAGCACTTCAACTAAGCCCTTGGCGTCAAGGTCTTTAGCAAAAACTTCCTTGAGCCCTTCCTCATAAATCGGTGTACCCTCAAAACTGGTAATCAACTTTTGAATGCTAACATTGCTAAAATCAGCCCACTTCTTCAAAGCGCCAAAGCGTCTGGCAACATGAATAACTCGACGCTTAAACAAGCCAGTCTTGACAGTGGAACGCTTCAACGTTTCAACAACGCCCTCTTCAGGCATAACCTGTATTTCACGGAAAACCTCCACAAGCCGCTCTGCACTCATAGCACCCATGGTTTGCACAAAAATGCGGTAAGGGTCATGCTGAACCACTATGCCCCGACCCAGCTTATCAGACAATACTTGACCAAGCAACTGCGCCAAAGCACGGTTAGTTAGAGAGCCAAAGTTTGAATGAATAATCACAAACTCGTCCCAATCCTCAAACACCAAACGCGAAGGCGTGGGAACAGCTAAGCCGTCACTTATCTGCTCTAGCGTTTCAGATAAAGCATGCAAAATAGTTTCTTTGTCGGCTGGGTACTGCTGAGCAAGCAAAGCGCTAATTTCCTCGGCAGATGTGCCATCTAAAATTTTCTCCTCCACAAAACCCCGTATCTCGGCAACTTCTTGTGCAATCTCAAAAGGCACTGGAATTTCTTCCCCAATCCAGCTGGGAATAGAGCCTGTGGGGTCATCAACGGGACGCACATACACCTTGTCTTCGGTAGTGTGAATTATGTTCCATGGACTGCCCCTGATAATGAATTTGGTACCGGGTTTACCGTATTCAGCCATAAACGCTTCATCAAGAACGCCTACAGAGGTGTCTGTTGACTCATCTATCACAAGAAACTGTTTCTCAACTGGTATCATAGATAAATTATCAAAAAAGTACTCAAACAACGCTTTAGACCGCTGCGGCTTGAGGACCACTTTATCCTCAAAGGATGCCCATGCTAAACGTGGAAACCGCTGATGCATGTACTTTATAACTTTCTCCACGTCATCCAGCGTTAAGCTTGCAAATGGGGCAGCATTGCGTATAAGGTCCAAGATGCCTTCAAACTCAAGTCGCCGATTCTTCATCAGTAAACCAGCTATTTGCTGAGCCAGTACATCATAGGGTTTTTCTGGCACTTGTACAGGCTCTAACTCTTCCTTTAACGCTCTGCGAGCGATAACCATGGCTTCCAACGTGTCATCAGAATCCATTCCAATAATGATTCCTTGCGACACATGACCATAACTGTGACCAGCTCTGCCAACCCGTTGAATAAGCCGTGAAACCTGCCGTGGACTCATATACTGAATCACAAGGTCTATGCGGCCAACATCAATGCCCAACTCTAAGCTGCTGGTGGCGATTAAACCTTTAAGTTCCCCACGCTTTAAACCTGTTTCAGCGGCAAGACGTGAAGACTTAGCCAACGACCCATGATGTATAGAAATGGGAAAATCAATATCCCAAACCTTGAAACGCGACGCCAAAACCTCTGAAACCGAACGCGTATTAGTAAAAAGCAAAACAGACTTGCTCTTACCCATATACTCCTTCATAATCCGCAATCTAGCCGCAACTTCTGGATGCGTAAAAATTTTACCTGCAAACCGCGAATCTTCATCGGTTGGCTGCGGATAAATAACTTTAAGGCTAACCATTTTAGCTACAGGTGTGCGCACGATTTCTACTGGCCGCTTATCGCCAACAAGAAACTGGGCAACCTTGTCGGGAGTGCCAACGGTGGCGGATAAACCAACCATCTGAAAATCTTTCCCTATCAGGCTTCTAATCCGCTCCAACGTTATCGACAATTGGCTGCCTCGTTTGCTATCGGCTAACTCGTGAACTTCATCAATAATCACCCAGCGTAAACTCTGCAAGTGCTGCCGCAACACCCAGCCAGACATGATTGCCTGCAAAGTTTCAGGCGTAGTAATAAGTATGTCAGGTGGACTCTTGGATTGCCTTGTCCGCTCCTTAGTTTCAGTATCACCATGACGCACCGCCAGCCTAATGTCAAGATTGTTGCACCACCACTGCAAACGCTCAAGCATATCACGGTTCAAAGCACGAAGCGGCGTAATGTAGAGCACCTTTATCCCCGGCGCTTTAGGCGCTTGAAGAAGCATGCTCAACACAGGCAGAAAGGCAGCTTCAGTCTTGCCCGTGGCAGTAGGCGAAATCAGCAAAACGTTTTTGCCATCCAAAACCTTGGGAATAGTTTTTTCTTGAGGCTCCGTGGGTTTAGGAAACCCTTTCTGCTCCACTAGCCTTCGCACGGGTTTAACGAGTAATTCAAAAGCGTTTTCAGAAACTGCCTGCACTAACGTTGCCTCAAGAGTAATTGAAAGATAGCATCTTTATGCGGTAAAAAACGTTTTGGCACTTCTAAGTTAAACATCAGGTAAAACCTTTTCAAACAATAAGGTTAAATTATAGTTAATGGTATGCGCTAAAAAAACATGGAGCTAAGCGCCTTTTTCAACATGCTTATTGACATGCCAATATTATTTTTAACATAAAAGTGCTTAATTTCCATGTTACAAACAGAATTATCAATGGGAAAACAATGGAAAGTTATTTATTCAATCAAATAAACCATGAATCGTAATACACGGAGGAAAAATCATGGCTAAATGTCCAAAATGTGGAACAGAGAATTCAAAGCCAAAGAAAACTTGGAAAATGGCTGGCCGACCAGATAAAACTGGAAAGCGCATGCAACTTGAAATCGGATTATACGAATGTTCAAAATGCGGCAATACATTCCGCGAAGTCTTAAGCAAGAAAAAGGTTTAACAAGCTAACCCCTAGTTTTCTTTTTTTATTTCTCCCAAATCGATAGTTTTTATAGTAACTTCCGCATCGGTGTTGAGTTAACGGAAGGCAAAACTTGGCTGCACTACTAAGAAGGCTATGGCGAAACGAGTACTTCAAAACAGCAGTTACCATAGCTTTGATTCCATTGTTAGTCGCTGGATTCTGGTTTGGGCTGCAAGCAGCATTAAACACCCGAATTTTCCCATTATTCACTGTAACCAGCCACAGTATGTGTATTCCTCCCGGTCAATGTGACAGCTTCAGTCATGCGTTTGAACGCACAATACACATAGGAGATTTACTTGTAATTCAAGGCGTAGACCCAAGAAGCCTCAACACAAACTACCCTGACAGCGACATCATTGTTTTCCAAAAGCCTGATATGGACCCAAGTGACCCTCAAGCAAACGTTGTCCACAGAATCACTTCCAGCGTAGAAGTGAATGGCACCTTGTACTTTTACACTAAAGGCGACGGCAACGGTTACCCAAACGTGTGGCCTAACCCGCCAATCTCAACAAACATTGACCCTTGGCGGGCTGACCCGTCAAATCCAACCAGCATTTATGACGGAGCAATTTCTGAAGATTACGTTTATGGCAAAGTAATTATGCGTATTCCATGGGTTGGTTCGTTGTCGCTTTTGGCGCAAGCCTACACTTTCATACCCGTCGTTTTGGTTATAGTAATTGTTATTTTGGTTCTGGTTGAATTTGTTCTGCCGCTGCTGAAACAGAGTAAAAGCAAGTCAACCCCCGCTTTAGTTTAACGCTTTAATTAGAAAGCGGCAAGCGGCATATTATAGAAGAATTAATGAACAAGAAAACCTTAATCTTTTTAGAAGGCGGGCGGATTTTGGCGGCTACTAAACTGAAAAGGTATTGGCAAAATGATTATGTTCAAACCGCTGTCATAATTGGTTTAATTGTTGCCATTGTTTTAGTGTTTTTTTATGGCTCACAAATAGTTCTAAACACGCCTTACCCCACGTTAACTGTGGAGACAGGCAGCATGTGCGTTCCCTTTGACGGTTCATGCAACGGTTGGTCTCACCCGTTTGATAGAACCTTGCATGTAGGCGACTTTCTTTTAGTTCAAGGAGTAAACCCTGCAGACTTAAACACTAACTACCCTGACAGTGACATCATTGTTTTTCGTGAACCTGGAAACCCCGACAGACTCATTGTTCACCGAATAGCCGCTGCGCAAGACATAAACGGCACACTGTATTTTCAAACAAAAGGCGACGGAAACGGTGGAACAAATTATCGTTGGCCCACTGTTCCGCCAGTAAGCGAGTATGACCCTTGGCCTGGTGGACAGGGGATTTCTCAAGATTTGGTTGTGGGGAAAGTAATTGGTCGTGTTCCCTGGATAGGTCTTATCACTTTGTTTATGCGGCAAAACCCCTTTGGACTGCCAATAGTTATTATTTTAATTATTCTGTTAATAGCGTTAGAGTTTATTATTCCAGTTCTGAGAAAGAAACCTGTACAACAAAACGGTAAGCGCTTGGATTCATAGATGTATTTATAAAGTCTATCTTTTATAAAGATTCAATAAGGCGCTGAATAGAGAAGGGGAAGCATGCCAAAATCAAAAGCATCCATAAGCATAGAAAACGTTGTGGCTTCTGCAACGCTTAACCAAAAAGTAGATTTGAACGCCGTTGTCAAAGGGTATCCTGGCGTTGAGTATCGTCCAGAGCAGTTTCCCGGTTTGGTCTTCCGTCTTAAGCGTCCTAAAACTGCGACTTTAATTTTTAATTCGGGAAAAATGGTTTGCACTGGCGCAAAATCCGAGAAGGAAGCCAGGCGAGCTGTTTTAAAAGTTATAAAAGAATTAAAGCGAAGTGGCATAATCATAATCAGTAAGCCTGACGTTAAAATTCAAAACATTGTGGCTTCAGGAATTTTGGGTGGTATGATTGATTTAGAGAAAGCTGCCTACACGTTGGGGCACACAATGTATGAGCCTGAACAGTTTCCAGGTTTAATTTACCGCATGGCAGAGCCTAAAGTGGTTATTTTGCTGTTTGCAAGCGGCAAACTGGTTTGTACAGGCGCTAAAAAAGAGGGGGATGTGTTTGTGGCAGTGGATAAACTGCATGAACTGCTGGAAGAAACAACCCTGATCTTCTATGATTAACCCGCGTTACTTTTTCTTTATTTGCTTCATTATTGTTTTTAGGCTTTCCTCGTCTATGGCGCCTGTTTCATACATTGCATTGGCAACATCGCTTATTTTCAGCAAAGCAATAAGCTGTACTCCAATTTCCGCTAGCTTCTCTGTTGCGCCTTCTTCGCGGTCTAAAAATGCTATGGCTTGAGTGACTACTCCACCTTCGGCTCGTATGGCTTCTGCAGTTTTCCGCAGCGTAACGCCTGTTGTGGCTAAATCATCCACTATTAGCACTCTGTCGCCTGAAAACAGTATGCCTTCAACACGGCGTTCTCTTCCCTGCAATTTAATGCTTTTGCGCACGTACAGGAAGGGTTTTTTTAGGTTGTAGGCGATTTGGGATGCAAACGGTATGCCGGTTATTGGCACAGCGGCTATGCGGTCAAAATTTTTGAGCCCAACTTGGCTGGTTATTGTTTCAGCGTAGAAATCGCAAATGTCCCGGAAAGCGTCGGGGAAACTTGGAACTACTCTTAAATCAACGTAGTAGGGGCTTGCTTTTCCAGTTGAGAGTTTGAAAACGCCGAATTTTACAGCGTCAATTTTGGCAAGTATCTTTGCCATTTTGTCTTTTTTATCTTGAAACTTTTTGTTGTCCAAAGGTGTCACTTTCCTCTCTTTGACACTTGGTAAATCTTGTTAATTTCGGGAATCAAGCATGCGGTTCTTGGCAGTTCCTTCTTGAGTAGCTGCGCAAAAGCGTTTTGGTTTGCAGGTGAATTGGTGTGGTATGGCACTGCCAAGGGCGGTTTTGTTAATCTGGCGATTTCAAAACCAGTTTCAGGTGAGGCTCCAACTGCGATTCCGACGCTGCAGAAGACAAGGTCGAACTTTTCTTCTATGCCCAGTTTTGCTAGTTCAGGGAAGGGCAGGCTGTCGGCTGTGTGGTAGATTTTCACGCCGTCTTCGCTTGTGATTATGTAGGTGTTGGGGTATTGGGCTGTGTGTTGGCATTTTTCTGCTTTGATGGTGACTTCGCCGAGTTTGACTTCGTCGCCTTGCCGTATTACTTGTAGTTTGTCGATGGGGAGGTGATGTTTTAGTCTGAATGCGGATGCTGGGTCGGCTATGACTTGGCAGTTTGTGGTTTTCTGGGTTTCAGTAACTAATCGTGGGTCTAGGTGGTCGTAGTGTTCATGCGTGATTAGGATGGCGTCGATGTTTTGCAGGTATTTTGGTTTGACTTCTACTGGGTCTATGGCTATTGTTTTGGATGGTGTTTTTAGCAGGATGCCTGAGTAATCGTTGATCCATACGAAGAGGATGGCGTTTTTTTCTGGAGTTTTCTGTATTGACACTTCTTGATTCCTCACTGGCTTATATTATGAGGTTTTGTTTTAAAAAGGAATTGTGTGGTGCATGATTAGCGTTGGCTTGTTTTTCTGTTTTTTTAGTAGTTGTGCGGGGAAATTGCCTTAGCACAACCACAACCTAAGCTTTGCGTTGTACAGTCCGATTTGCAGTTGGCTGGCGTGGCGGTTTGCAGTTTGGTTGTGCATTGTGCCACAAGCAGTTAAGAGACCGAGCCACCAGCGCCCGTGTTGGACTTGCTGTTTAACACTTTGTTATTATCGCATTTTACTGTTGCCACCGTCTGCAAAATGTGCACTGAAACAAAAAAAGCCGCCAGCAACGCAACCAAACCGCCCCAGTACCACTGAATTGAGAGCAGGTTGTACCAGTTTAGGAAGGTTAGCAGGATGGCGATTTCGATGGTTACGGTTGTGAGGACTGCTAAAACAAGCAGACACTTGCGTATTATCCTGTTATTGTTTGCTGACAAAAAACGCTCACTCCAAGAAAATAGTGATTATGATTCAGTATTAAAGTGTATAGTTATCAAAACAACGCTAAAACGCTGAATAATTTTGTGTTTGAAACAGCGCTTGAACTGTTTTCTTGTTGGGTCTAGCTTGGGTGTTGCTGTTGGATTATGCAAGCATTCTTATGTTACAATGTGACTGCTACACGCGACCTCTCTCTGAGGTGACCTCCCCTCCCTTATTTAAAGGCATGTTGAATCGGGCGCTTTGCTCTCGCGATAGCCCCCTCCTCCTATATAAAGCACTGAAATTACCATTGCTAATGACCTGTTTTTCAGCCAATACCTACCTGCCCCTCTTAGGCTTCAGCACGAGTCTCTAATATTCCAAACATGACACCGCAAACTCCAACCCATAAATAGACACGTTACAGTCGATGACACCGCACACTATGTTTTTCAGCAATATGTCGACAACAT
>CAYMLF010000073.1:0-9470 GCA_964391275.1 uncultured Candidatus Bathyarchaeia archaeon | reverse complement strand
CCCCTCCTCTATTTATAGAAGCCGCCGTTTCCAAGCGGCTTCACACAAAAACGCTAAACAAATGATAAAGTTCGAAATGGTTGTCTTTGGTTGCTTGCTGAATATGTGAATTCTTCTATGCTTTCCAATGTAGTTCGGGCTTCTAGCATGACCCATTCAGACGTGAGCTAAAAGAGGCTCTCACACTCCTGCCCACAACCAGCAGCCAACCCAGCCTATAAACAATTTTCACGTTCAAAAAACCTTAAAGAAAAAGCCACAAACAAAAAGGCACACATAAAACAGCATGCTTTGACCGCTAAAGACCCCGCTGAAGCATTTAAGACGGGTACTTCTTTTCCTCAACAATGCTTCCAGAAACCGTAATCAAGACAGCATTGCCGTTCACTGAAACCACCCTGTGCCTGCGCCCGATATTGTAGAAACGGCTGAACCGCTCAGGGATTTGCAGGATGATTTTTTCTTTGCCTTTCTGGATGGGGATTGTTTCGGTGAAGCAGGCGGCTTTTTTCCACTCGGGCATTTCCTGCTAGCTATACAAATAGTTGTGCTGTGCAAGGCAATTCTCATCGTATTTTTTCCAATTTTTATGATAAAAATAAAGAGAATGCATAAAACAAATATAGCAGTTGCTAAAATATACGCGACTACCAGAAAAAAATTTCAATGGGGAAAAAGTTATGGGCATACTGAAACGACTCTTAAGCAGCAATTCTTCTAAGGGTCAGAAACAGGATTCTCGCACGCATAATCATGTTAAGAATGCTGATTTGGTTGAAGCAGTAATACACGGAAGCCCGGCAGCTTTCCAACAGTTGGCTGCAGAGAATTGGGCAGACCTTCCAAGTGTGCTTCGCGGTATGTACGACTACACTCATACTGAAGGTTGCCCTGTAGGCGCAGACGAGTTACGGGAGGAGATTAACCGCACAATGCATGTTAATAAGCTCATTGAAACAATGGGGAAATCAGCCATTCCCGCACTGATACAGGCTCTAACTCATAAAGACCCAAAAATACGTAAACTGGGTTGCCACGCATTACGCATCCTTAGCAGACAACATTCATTGCCTATAGAGGCAATTATAGCCATTGGTTTTCTATCTGAGGATAGTATACAGAGTGTGTCTGGAGATGCACTCTTCTGCTTAAAAGAATTGGCAGAAAAAAAGACTGACCTACTTCCAGCGTTGCCAAGTATAATACGCGGCCTAAAAAAACCAAATCCAAACGTAAGAATGAAGTCTTCCGAGATTATTGGAAAAATGGGTTACAAGGCTGCGACCGCAATCAATGACCTATCGACATTACTTAATGACATTAATGTTGATGTTGTAAAAGCTGCCCGAGTGGCAATCGTCAGCCTTGGAGGCAAGGTGGAAGTCCCGATGCCTGAGTCCTCAGAGAAGAATATGCAACTTAATCGCCTCGTTAGCTCTTCCAAGGACGGTGACGAGAAGAAGACACTTGCGCCAATCGCACAAGGCGATACTGTGATAATCACAGAACCTCTTGAGAGTGCCCCAAAAAAGATAAAGTTCCCACCAAAGACAGGAAACGCCTATGTGGATTCCTGTTTTCAGTTTGATTTTGAAGAAATTGACGACGAGAGGAAATGGCATGCAATAGATGGCTTAAAGAACATTATTAGCTTGGCTGAAAACGGAGAAACAGAAAAAGCGTTGTCGTTAGCCGAAGCATCATTAAGCCAATACCCCGACTACTACTTCTTGTACTATTGGATCGGGAAACTCAAGGGAAAAATGGGACAGCATGGTGAACCTAAAAAGACATACCTTGAGGGGCTAAAGAAATGTCGTAGTAAAGTAACTCTCTGTGGCGGTTTAGCCATGATGGGGTTTGAAGCAAATAATCTTTCTGATGCTGTTATGTGGTGGATTAAGTCCTGCGCGATACAACTCAGCGGCGCTTCCGCTAAAGACGGATTTTCTTTTCTTAATCTGGCTTACATCGCCAAGGGCCTTGGACTTGCCAACTGCAATGCCGCACTGCTAGAGCAAACTGATATGAGGCTTAGTATCCGATTTGACGCTGAGGGTGCGATTCAAAGGTATGATTTAGCCGCCAGCCAAGGAAGTGAACCCATTAGACAGGCAATTTTACTGCTTTGTGACTATTACATGAATGACAGTACAGGCAAAACTTGATTGAATTACTGAACAGTAGCTTTGGCGATTGTGCGGGCTACATTCACGAAATAGTACTCCCTGTTTGTTATTTGTAGGAATTTTTTATAAGGTAGTACTGCATTACAATTGTAGTGCGAGTGCGACTCAAATGCAGAAAGTTAAAGTTACCAGAAAAGGGCAGACAACCATACCTGCAGAAATAAGAGAAAAACTCGGCATAAAAGAAGGCGACTCCCTAGCAGTAGAAGCCACCGACAAACACATAATTTTCACGCCAGTACCCACACTTGAGGACATGTGCGGAGTCTTCGCTGGACACGCTGACGTTGCCGAGTTGAAAAAAGAAATCGATAAAATGCGAGAGGAATACTAGCATTTGAAACAAGTGCTAGACACCCGATTTCTTGTAGAATACCATTATTCCCAAGACCCCGCAATCCGAAAGAAAACCCTCCAAAAACTAAAAGAGCTAACTCAAAACAGCAACGGAATCATCCCAACCATAGTGATTCTGGAAACTATTCAACTAATAGCCCAAAGAGAAGGCAAAGAGAATGCAGAAATGGTTTATCTCTGGCTGACCACAATCGGATTAAAAATCGAGAGTCTGAGCCCTTCCATCGCTAAAGATGCAGGCTTCCTAAAGAGCCTCTACAGGCACCTGCCAGTTGGCGACTGCATCATCGCTGCAACAGCAATAAAAAACCAAGCAAAAATAATCACAGATGACCCACATTTTGACACCATAAAAGAAGCCAAACGAACTTGGCTATAATCCCCTAAAGTCACCAATGGCAGACTAATATAGGCACAGCAAGCCTGCTAAAGAACAAACTTTGAAGTAAACAAGAACCAACAAAGCTACTTTACAACCCTCTTTACAGGTTGCGTGAAGAGGAGAAACGCGAAAAAACCAAGCAGCCATAAACAGCAACACCTGACTTTTAGCCATAAATTGCTGTTAACTGGGCTTTGACGTATACCTGAGTTTTCTGATATGCCCAAACATGCTGGCTAGCTGATTTCTCTGAAGCGTCTGCCGCAGCTGTCGCATTGGTATTCCTCAATTTTGAATGTAGGCGTGTTTATGGAGCGTAAGGGTTTGGTTAGGGTTTTGTTGCATGCTGGGCAAGACGCCAACTGTTTCCCCCCTTTTCGGGTTGATTTATTGGGTGTCGTGGACTTCTATGTTGCGTATTTTGCTGCACCATGGAATTTGGGCTTCTTTTTTGATGTCTTTTCTTATTTGGGTGTTTGAGGTTTGGGTTGATTCGTAACCTAACTCTATTTCGAGGATTGCTTTTTTGGATGACATGTTTTGGGGCTCCTTTGGTTGTCTATTTAGTGTTTTGTCAATATTAATTTTACCATTTTACCAAAATCATTTATTACCAAATAGGTTTTTTACCACTTAGCGTTATTTGGTAGAATTGTATTATTTGTACGCGGGTTATTTATTTGGAAAAGGTCTTAGGCAACAGCAAAGTACAACCAAACAACAGAATCACAATTATCCGCCAAGTACAAAAAAAATTAAACGTCAACGTGGGCGACATTATATTGTACCTAGAAGACGATAAAGGAAACATAGTAATAAAGAAAGGTCAACTAAAACCCGCTTAAAACCAACTTCCCCTCTGTATTTTCAGCAATAACTTATTTTATATGCCCCAAATATTTTGGTGGGCTCGTTATCGCGCTTGCCTGTAGTTCTTAAGCTTGATACTTTGTTGGGTCAACTATGCCTGCTTCACGAAAGGCTTTTTTGCGGTTTACGCAGGATTCGCATTTGCCGCAGTGCCTATCGCCGTCAAGGTAACACGACCACGTCAACTCAAAGGGAACGCCCAACTCCGCGCCAGCCTTGATAAGCTCGGATTTTTTGCCTCCGCTGAACGGTGCCTCAATCGAGATTTCCTCGCACGTGCCCAGCCGCGCAGCCTTCTCAAAAGCTTCGTAAAACTCCTTTCGGCAGTCAGGGTAAAAGGGTTCATCCGAGCCTTGAGCGCCATAAAAAATCTTGTCTGCGCCAACGGTGACGGCGTACGCGACGGCTGCGGATAGGAAGATGGCGTTTCGGAAAGGCACGATGATGGGCGCGCTGAACTCGGCGGTTAACGGAATTTCAGGGTTTACCAGCGATGTTGAGCCGCTGAAAATCTCCTTCAAGGCGGATAAGTCGATGATTTTAGAGGTTGCCCCGAGGTTTTGAGCGATGCTTTGGGCGGCTTGTGTTTCTTTCTCAGCGATTTGCCCATACTTGAACGTGATGGGGAAAATCTGGTAGCCCTGAGCTTTTGTCCAGTAAGCTACGGTGGATGAGTCTAATCCGCCGCTGAGAACAACCACGCATTTTTTCACTGCGGTAGCCATTTCTGAAACACTCCTGTTTTCTTTAGCAGTTTAAACAGTGGCCAGCCAATTAGTACACTGGCAATTATGTTTCCAAGGATTACATACGCTATAGTGGCAAGCAGTGGGTATCCAAACAGGAAAGACAGCATCCAACCAACCGTTGTACCCAAAACCGCAGAGTAAGCAATGCACGTAGCAATCACCGTGAAGTCATTATCCGTTCGCTTGTAGACATAGTAAACAACAAAAGCCATAACAAACGACGGAACCGTATTCAACAAGTCAATAGGTCCAGCGGGCGAAAACAGGTTAGCCACAAAAACCCCAAGAGTATGCCCCAAAACACCCGGTAAACCAAGCAGCGGAACCACGGCAAGCAACGCGTCTGCAACGCGAACCTGCAAGGGTCCATAAGATAATCCTGGAAGAACAAGTACAAATGCCGCGTAAAGCGCAGCGTATAACGCTATTAAAGCTAAGGTTTTAGTGTGTATTTTCAAGTGCAATTTGCCTCCAACTCCGGGTTTTATTTTTGGCGGAACGGGTGGGGGCCCACTCACCCGCCAATTATCATGTGAAAACGGGTGGTTCCATAAAAACGTTTCAGAAGCAGATTCGGTGTTTGTAATAGTTCATGTTTGGGAATAACAGCTTATTACTAAGTCCCCGTTTTCAATGAACCATTAATCTGGAGAAAGGAGAAGCCATACATGAAATGTCCATCATGCGATTCAAAACTTAGCGTAGACTTAAAGAGCAAAAACTTTAGCTGCCACCAATGCGGCTGGCACAAAGTCCTATACAAATAAACCAGCCCAATAGCTTAGGAAAAATTTTAATCCAGCGCCAACAGGTAAGCCATTGGTGATAGTTATGCAGTTTGAGGATTGTATAAAATTTGCCAACGCAAACCCCACTTGCTACTTAGCCACAATCGATGCAGACCAACCCCGTGTTCGGGGCATGCTCATGTGGTACGCTGACCAAACAGGGTTTTACTTTAACACTGGCGCCATGAAAGACCTCTATAGGCAACTTAAAGCTAACCCTAAAGTGGAACTATGCTTCTTTGACCCAAAAAGCAAAAACCTGCAAATGATGCGGGTAACTGGACAAGTCGAATTTTTGGATGATTTGGAATTAAAAAAGAGGCTGGTTGAAGCCCGACCGTTCCTGAAACAATGGAATTTAACAGCGGAAAGTCCAGGCTTGATTGCTTTCCGTGTAGCTAAAGGGGAAGCCTTCTTCTGGACATGGGAAACTAATCTTGAACCAAAAAAGAAGATAATGTTTACTTAAACGATTCAAGATACACAAGCTCAGACGCCGCCCGTCTACTACGCGGTGCCGGGGATTCGTCGGGGTAACCAATTGGAACCAACGCTACTGGACGCATCTCGTCGGGGGCATTAACCACTTTTTTAACGTCTTTCTCTTTAAACGCTCCAATCCAGCAAGTGCCTAAACCCAACGCGGTAGCCATCAACAAAATGTTTTGAACCGCAGCCGCTGTATCCTGAAGGCAATATAGTGTTTTGCCGCGTTCGCCGTAGCTTTCTTTTGCCCATTTTTCATTGGCGCACACCACTAAAACGACGGGTGCTTCCGCAACGTCTTTTTGCCCCAATGCAGCCATAGACAGTTGATGCCTGAGGCTTTCTTGTTTAACAATCACAATCGCGTATGGTTGAACGTTTCCTGCTGAAGGCGCTAACCTTGCAGCTTCAATTAGCTTGTCAACGGCGTCTTCAGGTAAAGCTTGCTTTTTGTATTTGCGTATGCTTCTTCGGTTTTGGATAGCTTCAAAAACATCCATGCTTTAATCATTCCCTTGCTTGCTAAGAATAATTGTTTTTTGGGCGTAAAAGTCTTATGTTTAGATGCGCTTTAACTTTCTTTGGATGATGAGCACTAGAGTCCTGAGCGTAAGCGGTGAAACGGGCTCGACGGGCGAACTGACTAAAAAATTACTTTTTTCTATGTTTTGTTAAAATTAAGATTTTTATTAGGGCTATTTTGATTTTGCTCAGGAAGCTTTGCTTTGATTTAGCTTATATAATTTACTCACCCCAAGAGAGTGTAGCTTAAAACCGTTTTTTTGCCATACCCTTTCCTCATAAAACAAGGTGAAAAAATGAAAATTTTATCATTAAAATTCAAAAAAACCAAGTCAATAGCTGCCATTTCTATGATACTACTGTTAACTGTGATTGCTATCGCTTCAACAACTCCTGTTTCAGGCGCAGATGAAATTGAAACCCTCGCTTACATTAGCGTCAATCCAAACCCAATAGGCGTTGGCCAAACAATGCTCGTTAACGTATGGTTCACGCCCTCAATTCCAAGCGGACCCGCATTCGGAGGCTTAACCGTAACTTTCACCAAACCCGACGGAACAACAGACGTAATTGGACCCTTTGAAACAGAACCCTGGGGAACAGCAGCAAACTGGTTTGAATACGTACCTGACCAGGAAGGCACATGGCAATACCAACTCGATTTTCCAGGGCAAGTATTTGAACCACAAAACCTTACTTCTTACACAGGTTATACAACATTATGGGCTGGAGGAAATTATAAAGCAAGCAAAAGTCCAGTGCTAACCTTCAACGTTACTAAAGACCCAGTACCAGGCGTTGCGCCAGTAGCATTACCAACAGAATATTGGGAACGCCCAATCCGCGAAGAAAACAAAGAATGGGCTACAATCGCAGGAGACTGGGTACAAGCTGGCTATGATGCAGGAGCCTCAAGGTTTAATCCATACAGTCAAGGACCAGAATCGCCGCACATAATGTGGAAACGACAAGTAGAAATCGGCGGTATCATCGGAGGAAACTATGGATCATTAACTTACGGCGGCGGCTCAACCACAGTAGTTGGAAGGACAAACATCATCTTCTACGGACACACCTTCTATCGAGATAAGGCAGGAGCAACACACTGCGTGAACATCAAAACTGGAGAGGACTTGTGGGTTAACCCATCGATGTCAACAATATCAGGCGTTATATTCCAACAAACGCGTGTATCACCATTGGAATTCCAGCCGTTCTTAGTGTCAATTGGTGCTTCTTACATTAAATATGATCCGTGGACAGGCACTGAAACCTTCAGGTTAAACGGTACCCTCAGCGGAACCTTAGATGGATCCACCCAAAACCCATTAGTATACAGCAGAAGCGGAGGACGCTTAATCTGTTGGAACACCACTGAACGCGCCTTAGCTCCTAACACCGTCTTCGGTTTCTCCCCCACAGCTACAAGCTTCAAGCAACTGATAAAATACAATGTTTCTGACCCTGGCTTTGCAATTTCCTATATTTCTGGGAAATACGGCGGTACTATAGCTAACAATCCATCAATGTCTGGCTGTATTGACTTAGAAACAGGTCAAGTTCTTTGGAACAGAACAATACCTGCTGAGGAAAGACAAACAGGCGCTATATGTGCAGGTGACGGAAAACTATTCACTTCTGGTGACGGCATGAAAGTTCGGGCGTACGATATGGCTACAGGCACTAAACTGTGGGAAGCTGAAGCAGATTATCCATGGGGAACCTTCTGGTCCTACTCAGGGATGAGCTATGGATACGGCAATGTTTACGCATCAAATTACGATGGTATCTACTGCTTTGATGGTGAAACAGGCGAAAGAGAATGGGTTTACAAGACTCCCACATCAGGCTATGAATCCCCATACCCAGGTTGGGCCATGTGGGGTGGCGCAGTCATCGCTGACGGCAAAGTCTATCAAACCACAGGCGAGCACAGTCCCAGCAACCCAGTTCCAGTCGGAAACAGACTCTACTGCATAGACGCATATACTGGAGATCAAATATGGAATATTTCCTCCTTGTCAGGAGCGTCTACTGGTGACCCTAAAACTATCGCAGACGGCGTACTACTACACTGTGACGAATACGACCTTCAGCTGTATGCAATTGGCAAAGGAAAGAGCGCTATCACAGTTTCTGCTCCTCTGACAGCGGCAACTCTAGGACAAAGCATAATGATTACCGGCTCAGTTACTGACCTTTCCCCGGCTCAGCCAGGCACTCCATGCGTTTCAGCTGAAAGTATGGGTGCATGGATGGAATACCTACATATGCAAAAACCACTACCCACAAACGTAGTTGGCGTGCAAGTGTCACTTGATGCTGTTGATCCAAACGGAAACTCAGTCCATATTGGCACAGTAACTTCTGACGGAATGACTGGCATGTACCAAAAAATGTGGGAACCAGAGATTGCAGGCGAATACACAATTTACGCAACATTTGCTGGAGACGCATCTTACGGCAGTTCAGTTGCAGCAGCACCAGTTGGCGTAACAGAAGCACCGCCGGCAACACCGACGTCAACAACATTGATTCAACCATCGGATAACTCAACTGTAGTAATTGGAACAGGCTTAGCAGTAATAATTGCAGTTGCTATCGTTGGATTACTAGTACTCAGGAAGCGTCCTTAAAAAAATGCACAAACCAACCTTCTTCTTTTTTTGTTTTAAAGCGCTGGAAGAGCCTAGTCTAACTTATGCAAGCGGAAAGGACTTAAAAATAAACCGTAACTATAACTATACCACGCTAGATGGGAGGCACCGGTAATAGCAGAGCTAGAACACATCTTCTTAGTGTCAGAAGAAACCTTATCAGCAGTCGCCTGTTTCATCTTCATTTGGTTCTTAATAAAACCATATCGTGCCACAGGAGAAAATCGATACCTAGGTCTTCCGCTCGGATTTGGCTTTCTTGGTGTCTCTTATTTGCTTGCCGCTATAACACATGGTCTCTCATCCTATCCAGTTTTCACGATTAACAGTTTGACTTGGTTCCAACTTCTCGCAAGACCCTTCGCATTCGCCTTCCTTACTTTCACATATTTCTTTTCCAACAAACCCTTAACCAAACGACCACTTTGGAATATAAGCCTAAGTGTACTGCTCGTTGCGTTAATGTCTTT